>CAZJZR010000225.1:0-6165 GCA_964550475.1 uncultured bacterium | reverse complement strand
CCGTCCCCAATGGCTATGCCTGGATCTTTCCCAAAGGCGATCACTTAAATGTGGGCGCAGGCGTATTTCGGGTCGATCGCCAAGATCCCCGCACGACCCACACCATTCCAGGGCAATTACGGCAGGCGATCTGCGGCTATTTAGACGTATGCCAAATTCCCTACGACGTAAACCAAATGCGGTTCCATGCCCATCCCTTACCCACATGGCGAGGCAAAGAACCACGGCATACACCGGATGGGCGGATTCTGTTGGTAGGGGATGCGGCGGGGTTAATTGGGCCGCTGTTTGGCGACGGGTTACTCCATGCGGTCAAAAGTGGTCTAATTGCGGCGGCTTGTCTGATTGATGGCACAGCTCAGGATTACACCAACCGCATCCACGCGGAATTTGCCGCTAATTTTGATGCCGCGTTGAACCTATCGCGGTTTTTCTACCAATGGCCACACCTGTGCTACAAATTTGGGGTGAAACAGGCACGCGCCACGCCGATCGCAGCCCAGTTGCTAGGTGGGGATCTGAGTTTTCAAGAGATGGGCGATCGCGCCATCCGCCGAGTTCGCCAACAGATGCTGGGCAACGTATTCCAACGGGGGATGCAGTGAAATTATCTGAAATCCAGCTATCTCCATCAGGATTTTTATCCCGCTTACGGGACAATTCTGAGGAATCCAGCTAGGATTGCTACAGACCTCGCATCAGCACTTTGCCTGTTTTTGCTTATGTCTATTAGTCGTCGCCTCCCCACTATTGAACCGGGCTTAGTAAATGGCTTAATTTTGGCGTTTTTATCCGCTCTGTATCTGCCAGTCTTAGCCTATTGGGTACACGGTTGGCTCTACAAAAGCATCAGCACAGAGCATGAATATTTCAGCCACGGCTTGATTGGCTTACCGTTTGCCGCGTATCTGAGTTGGCAAGAACGTGCCAAGTGGCGAGATCTCCCCAACCAAACCCATCCTCTGGGAGCGGTACTCTTGCTCTTAGCGGCAGGCTTGTATCTCAGTAATATTGCGGATTTAGTCAGTTTTTCTTTCCCGGTGATGTTGGCGGGCATTTGTCTCTGGTTGAAAGGGATGCCGGGACTGCGGTTGCACGCTTTTCCTCTGGTGCTGGTTCTGTTAGCAACCCCCAACGAGCTACCCTACCTGATCGCCCCCTACACACTGCCTTTACAAAGTTTCATCGCCGGAACAGCAGGCTTTATTCTGACCCAGTTTGGCATTGATGTCACCGTTGAACAAATCTACCTGTTCTCTGGAGGGCGAATTGTTGAGGTGGCCCCCTACTGTGCAGGCTTAAAAATGCTGTTCACCACCTTTTATGTCAGTTTAATGTTGCTCTACTGGCGAGGGGTATTGGCTTCCCGCTGGATTACAGGGTTACTGTTAGTGAGCGCGTTAATAATTAGCGTCACAGGTAATATTATTCGCAATACCCTGCTGACCTGGTTCCACAGTTCAGCCCAAGAGCAGGCGTTTCATATCCTCCATGATGGTTGGGCGGGGGATCTCTATTCCGCCATTACCCTAGTGTTGTTGATCCCGTTATTGAATTGGTTGGAAGACCTGTTTTTACCGGCTCCATCTCAGCCCCAGCCCACTGCGGTAACCGAAACTGCTCCAGAGGAGTGATGCACAGCGATCGCCCTCTCCAGTTCTTGCCCTGCCCCCATTTCACCCTGACCAGCCTGCCCCTGAGAGCCACCCGGTATGTCATTTGTTCCCAAGGCTTTGAAACAATTCCAGTTGTCCAGACTGACCATTTTGGTATTGCTGGGCATTTTGATCATCGCGGGTGGTATCCCAGCTTACTTGGCAGGTCGCTGGAATTGGCAGCATCCGCCGCAGGTGAAAACCTTACGCCAACTGAAGGCAATTCAAAAAACTGGCTTGGCTGTGCCGGGCTGGGAAACGGTGCAACAACGGGTGATTGAAATTGGGGGGCACAAATGGTCGTTACAGCAATTGCGGACACAACCCACAGCGACGGGTACGGCCCCAACAACGCCAGCCAATTCCACCTCGGCACCGACTCCAGCCATCACACCCACTGCCTCCGATGTGACGACCACAGATGTGACGGCTACAGATGTGGTAGTGCTGCTCTATCCCCAAACCGATAGCAAAACTAAGCCAGAAGTGGAATGGACGGATATTAGTGGAGCGCAGAATCAGCAAGCGATCGCCATCAATCCTGAATGCGGGCATCGCAATAACTGTTGGACAGAGGACTCCCATCGCACGCTGAAATTCACGGTGCCGGGACAAACTGGACAGCCTGTAACAGTAGAGGCGCGATTTCTGCGGGGGTGGAGTCGGCAACAGACCGTAGCTTTGGTGCAGTGGTACGCCTGGGCGACTGGAGGCAGTCCGGCTCCTAGCCAGTGGTTCTGGGCCGATCGCCTTGCCCAAATCGCCAATCAACGTCAACCCTGGGTGGCGGTCTGCCTCATCCTGCCGATTGAGCCATTGGGCAATATAGAATCGGTGCGGTCTGTGCTAGAGTCGTTAGCTAAAGCGGTGCAGACTGCCCTAATCACCACGTCTTTCCAGGTTGGCGTGACTGATTCTGGGCATGGGTTGGCAGGGGGATGAATTGAATCTGCATGTCAATTGAATCTGCATGTCAATTGAATCTGCATGTCAGTTGATCAAGCGATGTCGGCTTCTCTTTCCCTTGGGTGATCGTCCCTTTTTCTTCATTTTTGATAAGTATATCTAGTCATCGTTTCTAGTTATCGTTTCTAGTCATAAGTTTGTTATGAGTGCTGGTATGGCTGCTGGTCGATTGCAATCCCGCGTCCACTCCACAACTCCACAGCAATTGCCTGTGGGGCGATCGCCGTCGTTGGGGCGGTTGCCCACTCAGTTAGTCTCCCTATCTCTGCTAAGTATTTATGCTTGGGCGATCGCCCTCAGTTACAGCCCCTTAGTCTCCGCCGCCAACGCGGCCAGCCGTTCTGCAACGACTGGTTCTCCTCGACCTCGGCTGGCACCACCACTGCCGCTAACCCCATCAGCGTCTACCAACGCAGCACCAACTTTCAGCCCCACCACGGGGAATGCGTCCACGCTACCGATCGCCCAGTTGCTCTCTCCGCCCATTGGTTCGCCTCCTACGGCTGCAACCCCTACCCCAACCGCGACACCTAGCCCCAACCCCGCCCTTGCCAATCCTGGCAGTCCCAATCCTGTCGTTCCCAGCCCCGGCCTCGACGACAAGTTTGATCGCTATCGGTTGGGGCCAGCCGATCAAGTGCTGATCACCGTCCAGCGATTCCCAGATTTGACCTTTCAAGGCCCAATTAATCCAGAAGGGGCGATCGTCTTACCGATTGCGGGAACCATTCGGTTGCAAGGGCTAACGCTGGCAGAAGCCCAAGCACGGGTGAAGGACATCCTCAACCGTTATTTTGTGAACCCGGATGTCAGTTTGGTACTGATTTCCCAACGTCCAGTGCAAGTGACGGTTGTCGGCGAAGTGCAACGGCCTGGATTTTTCCCACTGAGTGCGCCCAAAGTATCAGTCGCATTGGTGGCAGCAGGTGGGACAAAATCCACCGCCGATTTGAGAATTGTCACGGTGCGGCGATCGCTGCTTAACGGTTCAGTGATTGAACAAAAAGTGGATTTGTACAGTCCCCTTAACCAAGGCGGATCGTTGCCAGACTTGCGACTAGAAGATGGAGATGCCGTCGTGGTGCCCAAGCTGGCACAACTCGCCGATCCGTCCTATGATCGCGGCTTAGTGGCGCGATCGACCCTAGCAACCCCCAACATTCGCATTCGGGTACTGAACTATGCGGGGGGCGGTGGCCCCGGTGGTGGCGCAGGCACAATTAATACCCTCAGCTTACCCAGCAACAGCACGTTTAGGGATGTGATGAACGGCATTTCCCTCTCTGCGGCTAATCTTGATGGCATTGCCTTAGTCCGATTTGATCCTGAAACAAAACGGGCGGTCACCCAACGGGTCAATGGCCGCAAGTTAATGTTGGGCGATCCCAGCCAACCAGATTTGGCCTTACAGGATAACGATGTGGTGATTGTCGGTCGTAACTTTGTAACGCGAATTAGTTATTTCCTCAACACCTTTACCCAACCATTTCGCGATATTTTGGGCTTTCTTTTGTTCTTTGATAGCCTATCGACCAGTGCCAATAACTTGTTCAGGCCAACGGGCACACCATAGGCAGCATAGGCTGTTCAACCTGTACCGAGGTCTATTTAGACAGGTCTATTTAGACAACAGTACGGTCACACAGATCGATGGGTTATGGTGACTTCACGGTGGCACCTGAATCGCAGGGAAATTGTTAAGATGTGTGAAGAATCTTGTTCCTTGCCGTGAGCGAAGTCCCAGCCAATGTTGTCTGAAACCACTGTGTTGACTGAAACCACCGTAATTGCTCCTCCCACCGCCCCATCCGACTCCCCATCCTCTTTGGTTGAACCCCTGGCTGGTGGTAGTGATCCCCAGCGGTTTGACTGCAAAGAAGCGTGGTATCCCGTTTATTACCTGGATGATCTGGACAAAACCAAACCGCAAAAATTTACCTTGTTAGAACGGGATCTAGTCATCTGGTGGGATCGACAGGGAAATTGTTGGCGAGCCATGGATGATCAATGCCCCCATCGGCTGGCCCCCTTGTCGGAAGGACGGATTGCTGAGGATGGACTATTGGAATGTCCCTACCATGGCTGGGCGTTTCGGGGTGATGGTGGCTGCGATCGCATCCCGCAACAATTACCCGACGGCACTGCACATCAATCCCCCCGTGCCTGTCTAGCCAGCCTGCCCACCGCCGAACGGCAAGGATTACTGTTTGTCTACCCCGGTCAGCCGGAGAATGCCCCCCACGTCACCATTCCAGTGATTGAGCCGATGGAATCCTCCCCCGATGGCTGGGTCTGTCTCAACACCATGCGGGATTTACCCTACGATGCCCTAACGCTGCTGGAAAACGTATTGGATTCCAGTCACGTTCCCTTTACCCATCACCGTTCCGTTGGTAATCGTGCTAATGCCGCTCCGGTTGAATTAGCAGTGGTTGAAGCAGGCAAACACGGCTTTGTGGGTGTTTGGGAAGAAGGCCCCCGCAAAGGGACACTAGGCCGACAGCAAACCACCTTCATTGCCCCCAACCTGATGTGGCATGACCTCACCTCTAAACAGTTTGGTCGTACCCTTACCGTCGTCTACGCCACCCCAATCCGCAAAGGGGAGTGCCGCCTATTCGCCCGGTTTCCGTTCCAGTTTTCCAGCAAGTTGCCTGGCTTTTTCATTAAACTGACCCCCCGTTGGTACTCCCACCTCGGACAAAACAGCATTTTGGAAGATGACCAAATCTTCCTGCATTACCAAGAACGTTACCTCACCAGTCAGGGCGGCAGCGAGACTTTTGCCAAGGCGTTTTACTTGCCCACCCGTGCGGATTTGTTTGTGGCAGAACTGCGGAAATGGGTCAATCGCTTTCAGGCGGATCCCTTTCCTGGGCAACCGTTACCTCCCCCCTTACCGACCGAGCAATTGCTCGATCGCTACCATTCCCATACTCAACACTGCACCAGTTGTCGCAACGCCTTGGCGATGATTCAAAAAATCCGCAAAGGGGTGGCGATTGGTGGCGCGATTACCTGGATCCTCTGGCCACTGGCCGCTGCCCTCTGGGGACAAGCATCACTAGGACTCGCGGGTTCAGTTACGGCGATCGCGATCGTGGCAGGGGTCCTGTGGTTAGGGTTGGGCCGGTTAGAGCGGCAATTTTATCAAGGTCACCCGATTCCCCGCCGCAACCAACCGGAGAAAAACCGCCGTTAACAGGCTGTTGGCAAAGGTAGCGAGAAGGTTGATGGTTCCTCTGCTCCACGCACGAAACATCAACCTTTACAACACCCTCTACCCCTCACTCCACAACCGGAAACTCATGATCCGGCGGCAGGCCAAACTTCTTCCGTAGTCGTTCCTCGGAAATCTCTAAAATCCGATCCATGGACGTTTCATTCAAAAACTTAGAAGCTGCCGCCGCATACTTCAGATTGGGGCAATTGTCTCCTAGGACACAACCATTCACACAAGCTTCGGCACAATTAATTTCTGTAATTTCTGTCTCTTGATTACTCATAACCTTGATGACTCATCACTAACTCATCTAACTAACTC
>CAZJZR010000224.1:0-6176 GCA_964550475.1 uncultured bacterium | reverse complement strand
AAAGTTTTAGTCTGGCAGGTGTGATCATGGAGACTTTGGCATTTGTCCACTCTGCGGCTGCTTACGAAGCTAACCGTACTGCCGTTGCAGCCTGGGAAAGTGACGGCTCACTACAGCCTAATGAACCCTCTGATCAGGCTGGCTACTGCCGCTCGCGCTTTAGTGGTCGATCGCTGCGGATGGCTGGTCTAACCGTAGCCTTAGTTGCGTTGACCCTGTCTCAAACCGCGATCGCTGCTCCCTTACTGAAATTGGGCGATCGTAGTCCTGAGGTGGCTGCGGTGCAAAAAGCCTTAGGCATTGAAGCCGATGGTGTTTTTGGTCCCGCTACTGAAACGGCTGTTCGTGAGTTCCAAACCCGCAGCCGTTTAGTGGTCGATGGTCAAGTTGGCCCTGCCACCTTAGCCGCTCTTGGGGTAGAAATTAAACCCACTGTTACGCCAACAAGTACAACGACTCCAACAAGCACAACCACCCCCACCGCAGGCGGCACCAGTACCCCTGCCGCTCCCCCCAGTTTCCCCAATGCCGGTAGTGGCGTAGTCAAGACCGATGGGGGCAGTTTGGCAGTGCGGAGTGAGCCAACTACCAGCAGTGCTCCCATGGGCTATTTGCAAAATGGCACTGCCTTTGCCTATGCCAAAACTACCGTAGATAGTGCCGGACAAACGTGGCTATATCTATTTGATTTTGGTTGGGTGCGATCGGATTTTGTGAGTTTGGCCGGAGGTGAAGATGCAGGTGGCTCCGTGCAACCCATCGCCAATGAAGCTGGCACCGGGATCGTTTCTACGGATGGGGGCGAACTGACGGTACGGAACCAACCCAGCACCACCAGTCAAGCCGTCAGCTATTTGGCCAACGGCACTTCGTTCCAATACGATGGTTTGTCCACAGATGCTCAAGGGATGACCTGGTTGCGGCTGAAGGGTTTGGGCTGGGTGCGGAGTGATTTTGTTAAATTTGGCAATCAACCCCAAGCTCAAGGCTCTAGCCAAGGTGGCACCACAACCACCCAACCCGTCGTGAATGAATCTGGAAAAGGCGTGGTCAAAACCCAAGGTGGTGAACTGACCGTGCGGAGTGGCCCTAGCACCAGTAGCGCGGCTGTGGCCTATTTGCCCAATGGCAGCACGGTTGAATTTACCAGTACAACGATTGGTGATGGCAATATGAAATGGTTGCGAACCAGCACTGGCTGGGTGCGGAGCGATTTTGTCAGCCTGACTCCGGCCACCAGCACACCCAGAACCACTGGTGCGACTTCGACATAAGAGGGTGGTTTAAAAGTTGATGTTTCGTGCGCTTCGCTCACGAAACATCAACCGGCTACCCACCTCTTTAAACAGCCTCTAAGAGAGTGCTTTGCAGGTTGATTGTTTCTGGATAAAACGCAGGAATCATCAACCGTCTAGTGCTCGGTCAACTTTTGTTTTTAGGGTAAATTCCTACGGAATTTACCCTAAAAATTAGCTGTGACGCTCCACTAGTCATCTTTTCCAATAGCCTCTCATCATTAAATCCATGACACCAAAAGTCAAACTATTGCTGATCTCCGGGGCAGTGCTCAGCGGTTTAATTGTCATCTATGTGCTGTTGCTGACCGTTGGCCGCCCCTTGGGACAAGCGTTGTTTGGCCGTGGTTTTGCTGAACGACAACTTCAGGATTATGTCCAGACTGTGTTGCGCCAATCTTTGAATGGTGGTCGCTGTCAGGCGATCGACACGGATGGGAATGGCTATGTGGCCTGTGATTACACCACAAAGAGTGAACCCAATACTCCCCGTGCGGTGGAGTGTTCGGCGTGGGGGTGGTCAGGGTTTTGGAATCGCGGTTGTAAGGCGCGTTTACCCAGATAGGTCAAGATGCGTTGCAATTCATCCTGCGGTTCAGCAAAGCCGCATCTACTGTATCTCTAGTGTGGGCATATCTCTAGTTTGGGAGAAATTCCGGTCTGCCCAACCATGGGCACTGATGTAACCGTTCACTCCCCCTAGTGGAAGACGCAACAGGCGTAGCCCGCTTGTGCTTCCCCTGACGGGGAGTGAACGATTATCACTGAATAACAGTAAATAGCACTCAATCACACTGGATAATCTTGAGATGATCAATCAGGTTGCCGACTCTGAAGCATTGCATCAAGGTGACTATGAGGCAGCGCAGGGATTTTATGAGCAGGCGATCGCCCTTGAACCAGATACTGCAACCCATTATTGGTATTTAGGCTTAGCTCTGTTACTACAAGGTGATGAAGCGGCTGCCCACACAACCTGGATGGTGCCGATGTTGGCGGCAGATGCGGAACAAGTCGAACAGTTGTCAATGGAGTTAGCTGAGGTATTACATCAGGAAGCCATTTGGCAGGCAACGCAATTGCACTGGTCATCAGCCTTGTTGATTCGGCAGCATTTACATACCATTGCCCCCAACCATGTGCAAAACCAACTGCACCGGATTCAGTGTGCTCTGAATTGCGATGGAGTCGCGATTGATTTTGTGATCACGGTTTTGCCAGATGTGGATCGCCAATTTATGGATCCGGCGCAATCTTTAGCGTTAACGACTCCAACTGATCCTGACGCGGATTGGGCTGATCAATGTCTCGAAATTCTCCACGCTGTCCTCAATTACAATCCGATTCAGCCTCAGATTTTAGATTGGGTAGAAAGATGGGTGCAGTTGATTCCAGCCTCGGATCGTTTATTTGACTTGTTATTTAATATTGCGATTAAAGTTGGCTATGAAATGCATCTGGGGCAACCAGGGGCGCGGTTAATGGCATTGTGTGCTCAGATGCGACCCAATGATTTAGAGGTGCTGAGAAATTTAGCAACCTTTTACTTGAATTCTCGGCAATATGAATTGGGTATCAAAGTCGCCCAGCAAGCCTATGAGATGGCCGATCAAATTACCGACCAAGTTCGGTTGCATTATTTATTGTTACAAGGGTTGATGGGAGCCGGTGGGCTGTGGTCAGAGGCTGAAGTTGCTGCTGAACAGCATGAAGCATTGATCTTAAAATTATTGGATCAGCCGCAACCGTTAGATTATGTGGTGACTCGTTATCTAATTAACGCCGCGTTTAGCTTTCCTTACCTGAGGGATAATTTAGCCAAAAATCGCAATTTGCAAAATGGCTTATCCCAGTTGTGTCTAGATAACTTGAGCCGCTTGGAAACAAGCCCAATTACTGCCACCAGAATCCAAAACTATCAGTTAAAACATGCACAACATCAGCGGCTATCGCTGCGGTCTAAACCCTTAAAAATCGGCTATTTATCCTATTGCTTTAGACGACATTCGGTTGGTTGGTTGGCGCGTTGGTTGTTGTATCATCACAACCGCGATCGCTATCAAATTCATCTGTACATTGCCATGGGGAAACAATATACCGATCCCCTACAGGAATGGTATATCCACCAAGCTGACATGGCGCATCGCTGTGGAATGCATGGCTATGAAATCGCCGATCAAATTGCCGCCGATGAGGTCGATATTTTAGTGGATTTGGATAGTGTCACATTAGATGTGACCTATGAAGTCTTGGCTCTTAAGCCTGCCCCCGTTCAAGTCAGTTGGTTAGGGTGGGATGGCTCTGGATTGCCGACTGTGGATTACCTAATCGCCGATCCCTATGTGTTACCTGAAGATGCCCAAGCGCATTATCGAGAGGAGCTTTGGCGATTGCCACAAACCTATCTTGCCGTTGATGGATTTGAGACAAGTGTGCCTACCTTGCGGCGGGAAGATTTGGGGATTGCGGCTGACGCAGTAATTTATTTAAGCAGTCAATCTGGAGTGAAACGGTATCCGGAAACGGTTCAATTACAATTACAAATTTTGCACGCCGTTCCGAATAGCTATCTCTTGATTAAAGGGTGGTCTGATCAAACCAAAGTGGCACAGTTTTTCACTGAATTTGCTAGCAATATGGGGATTGATCGAGAACGGTTGCGGTTTTTGCCGATGGTGGGGGCGGAGGAAGTGCATCGCGCTAATTTAGCGATCGCTGATATCGTCTTAGACACCTATCCTTACAACGGCGCGACCACCACGTTAGAAACCCTATGGATGGGCATTCCCTTAGTAACACGGGTGGGGCAGCAATTCACGGCTCGCAACAGTTACACCATGCTGATGAATGTGGGTGTGACGGAGGGAATTGCTTGGGATGCCGAGGAGTATGTGCAGTGGGGAATCCGCTTTGGGACTGAGCCAGACTTGCGGCAACAGGTCGCCTGGAAACTGCGCCAGTCTCGCCATACTGCACCGTTGTGGAATGGGTGTCAGTTTACGCGGGAAATGGAATCGGCTTATGAGCAAATGTGGCAACGCTGGCTAGCGTCCTAGTCTCGCTCCCTAGGGTTTGATCCACCACCCATCCCCCCTCTCCCTCTCCTAACAAATCACTAAGCACTAGGGAGGAATGACCATTCTGTGCAATCATCCCTTTAGAATGATTGAATGACAATCTTAGGGAATCAAGGGATGGTAGCTACAAATCATCGCCAATCGGTTCAGGAAAAGTCTCCATTTGACCTCCGAACCTACATGTCGGAACGTCAAGCCATGGTTGAGGCGGCCTTAAATCGCGCTATGCCGTTGGTCTACCCGGAGCGGATTTTTGAGTCCATGCGTTACTCCTTACTAGCCGGGGGCAAGCGTATCCGACCGATTTTATGTTTGGCAACCTGTGAACTGGCTGGTGGCACCATTGACATGGCCATGCCAACCGCCTGTGGGTTGGAAATGGTGCATACCATGTCGCTGATTCATGACGATTTGCCCGCCATGGATAACGACGACTATCGGCGCGGCAAACTGACCAACCATAAGGTGTATGGCGAAGACATTGCCATCCTAGCGGGAGATGGGTTACTGGCCTTTGCCTTTGAACACATTGCCTTGCAAACTAAAAACGTAGCTCCAGAATTAATCCTGAAAGTGATAGCGGGTTTGGCTCATGCCACCAGTGCCGCAGGATTGGTGGGTGGACAAGTGGTGGACTTGGAATGTGAAGGCCAAGCCAATGTCTCCCTGGAAACCCTCAACTTTATCCATAACCATAAGACCGCCGCATTGCTGGAAATCTCCGTCACCTCCGGAGCCATCTTGGCGGGGGCATCGGCTACCGACATTAAGCGGCTGTCCAACTACGCCCAAAATATTGGTTTAGCCTTCCAAATTGTCGATGACATTTTAGACATCACCTCCACCCGCGAACAGTTGGGTAAATCCGTCGGCAAGGATGTGCAGGCGTGCAAGGCCACCTATCCCAGCATTTGGGGCATGGAAGAGTCCCGCCGTCGCGCCCACCAGTTAATTGTCGATGCTAAGGCAGAATTGGAACCCTTTGGCGAAAAGGCTCTGCCGCTGATGGCGTTGGGTGAATTCATCATTGCCCGTACCCACTAAGATTCCGTCCAGCCCCTCTGGGCGGGATCTGCCCGTGAACTCAGCACTCCCTCACAGGCTCCACTTAACTCAGTTGCCCAGTGGCGATCGCTCCTTCACTCTCCTCATTGGTTCCCTAGATACCAATTCGCTCCTACCACTGTGATAGGTTTCATCCATCCATCTCCGATCCTCAACCGTCGGTCAACCCATTCATTTTCGTAGATAAAGGGAATGCAGAACTTCAGTGAAATTCTGACTAATCGAGTCCTGCTAGTTGCCCTTGCAGCTTGTCTACTGGCACAAGTTCTGAAGTTCGTGATTGACTTTGCCCGGAATGGCAAACCTAACTTTTATAACTTCGTGACCGCCGGTGGGATGCCCAGTTCCCACTCTGCCCTCGTGGCTGCCCTCGCCACCGGGATTGGGCAAACCCTCGGTTGGGACAGTGGCGAGTTTGCGATCGCCCTCATCTTCGCCATCATCGTCATGTACGATGCCGCTGGCGTGCGCCGTGCCGCTGGCAACCAAGCGCGAGTCCTCAACCAAATCATTGAAGAATTTTTTGAAGACGACCACGAACTCAGCGACGATCGCCTCAAAGAACTGCTCGGCCACACCCCCTTCCAAGTCGTCGTCGGCTCCATCTTGGGAGTCATCGTCTCCTGGCTAGCTGTTCCCTCGTAAATGCAGATGTATGTAAATGCAGATGTATAAAGTCTTTGGAGATATGCTGTCGGGGAATTGCTACAAAATTAAATTGTTAATGCAATTTCTCGGT
>CAZJZR010000223.1:0-6179 GCA_964550475.1 uncultured bacterium | reverse complement strand
CATCACATCACGGCTGCACTCCGGCTCTTAACTCATCCCTAAATTCAGCAACGCCGAGTAGGTTAGGGATGTGCAAATTAATAGGGATGTGCAGATTAATAATGTACCCACACCGCTACCTGTAGGGTGCGTATAGCCTAACCTTCGGTAAGCAAGCTACGGCATGGCTTCGCTAAAGGCAACGCCGTAACGCACCATGACACTCACGAGTCACAACCAAACATGGTGCGTTACGCTTCGCTTTTCTTGGATGCCGTAGGCTATACGGCACCCTACGATATCCAAGCTTTTCAGTGTTTGCGGTAAATTGTCGTGAATAATGCAGGCTAAAATTCCACATCCCGCAGCGTGGTAAATAGTTGCGCTTCACGGCCATTGCTGTAACCATTCCCACTGCCGTTACTGCCATTGCCGTTACTGTAGCCGTTACTGTGACCGTTACTGTAACTGTGGGGAGAGCCGTGACCATTGCTATGGCCATTACTATGACCATTACTATTACTATGATCATTGGAGTGGCCGTAACCATTGCCATAGTTGGGATGGGCATTGATATGTCTATCACTATGGCCATTGGCATGGGGAGGCTGTGAGCTATGACTGGGCAAGGGCAAATAGCCATTGTCTGCGCTGATGTATTGATCAGCATTGCCGTAATGACCATGGTTAGTGGTCGCGTCGGTTGATTGGGGCAAGGCTGGAGTTGAAGGCACACTGCCAACTTTGCCTATCAAATGAGCCAAGACATTCTGCCAAGCGAGGGCGATGATTAAGTTAACCGCTTCTCGTTCTGATTCTAGACAGACTAATTCTTGAATCTGCTGAACTCGTTTGGCGTTTTCTGGGTGGAGATAGCTGGACATGGGAAGGGGGGAAATGGTGGATAGTAATTGGTGGATAGTGGATAGTGGATGGTGAATAGATGCTCAGAGGGCTACCAACGGATGATGCGATCGGCTTGGGCTTCGATTTGGTTGGCGTTGGGAGCTTGAGCAATCAAAATTTCGGGTGTTTGGCGGCTGAGGGCACGACGGATTTCGCTCTGTCGCCGTTCTTGATCTTGGCGGATGTCGTCGTAGTTATTGCCCAGACCGGGGGCATCCCAGCGATTTTTTTCCGGGCACCAGTATGACCAAGTACGGGCTTCTTTCAATTGCTCCTCTGGATCGGTAATCAACTGCCGCATTTGAGCCAACCGATCAATAAAACCCCAGGAAGACAGAGCCGCCGCTTCGCTTTGATTCGCCAAATCTAAACCGTTGATTAACTCTTCATGGCTGAGGGTGATACCTTTGGCGATCGCCTGTTGGCGGAGTTGCTCATAAAACCGCCGCAGTTTTTCTAATTGGCGTTGATCCGCCAGTTCTGGCAGTTTTTGTTGGGCAGCAATTTGGCGTTTTTCAGCGGTATTTCTGGCTGCTTGCACCTCTGCTTTGGCTTGGGGCGGTAGATGTTGGTAACTGAAGGTGCCAAAGTTGTCGGCTCCGTTGCCCGGATCAACATGCCAGTAATAGGCCGGATTTTTGCTGCCGTCGGGTTGGCGGGTGCCCTCCGCTGCCCCGATCGCCACTGCCAACGGCGAGTCTGATCCCTTGCTCCACCACTCCGCTGGTAAACTGGCGACTCCCGCTGCCGCCGCCGACTCTGAACCAAATCGTAACCCCTGACCAGAGGCAGGAGATGGCGATGGGTCTGGGGCAACAGGTTGCACCTCTGTCAGCCGATCTGGGACGGCAGGGAGAGGTGGAGTGGGACGGGATGCACTGGGACTAGGCGTGGTCGCCACTCCGCGATCCAACGGTTCAAAATTTAAACTTACACCCGGTGGTGTTTGGTCTGGGTTGGGTTGGCTAGGCGCAACCGTCGAACCGGATGGCATGGGAGCGGGCAGAGGCTGGGGAGTCGCCACTGGTGGCGTGGCTGTGTCTCCACTAGCGAGACTGTTAGAAAGACTGGGTGTGGGGCGAGGCACACTGGATGGTGTGGTCGGAGGGATCGCGATCGCGGTATTTCCCTTGCCAACTTCAGTGGCAGAGTCGGGCTGGGAATCACTAGGTGATACCGATGGTTGTGGTTCCAGACTAAAGTTAAGATCCGGTTCACTGGCCTGCACGGGCGAACTCACCATGACGCTAACAATGCCAAGCAGGGAAGCCAGTCCAGATAGGGGTAACCAAGTGGGTTTGGGGTGCATAGATTTGAAATGCAGGAGTAATGCGAGAGTACAGTTACAGCGGGAATGATTGGTGGGGTTACTGGTGGGGTTAATTCTTGGTTTCTTACTGATTGCTTACTTATTTACCTGTTGGCAGATGCAGATTGCGACTCAATTGCTGGATGGGATGGTGGATCAGGAACTGGCAATCCCGCGATCGCCGCATCCAACTAGGGCAGGAAAAACCGCTTGACAAAATCAGGCGAGGGGGAGACGTACATCCATTTCAAACTTCTGTCCTCATTACGTCGCAGCGATAGCAACGCAACATGCAAATAACCATTGGTTTCTCCGATCGCCTTATTTTGTTGAATTGATCCAACATTGCGCTTCTTTAACCCACAGAGCCGAGACATATAAGTTGGCAACTGCGGACTTGTGAACAATACACAATCATTTGCACCCCGTGTCATCGTTCCCTCAGAAATCAGGGCAAAATTAGCTTCCACATGGCCATTGGTAGGAGCATAAACCTCTCCGGTACTTTCGAGGGATAAATCCCCTAACCCTGCCACTACGCGACGATTGGCAATTTGTTCACCCGACTGTACCCCCAAAGTGCGCCGCAGTTCCAGTTCAACTTGGCTACGTTTGGGTTGAGGTAAGGGATCAATGCTGTAACCAATGTAGCGATCGTTCTCATAGGCTAAGATAATTCGCCCCTTGTCTGGTGTGAGGTAGGCTTCCCGTTCCGTAATGGTTTCAAACCGAATCGATACTTTGGGGAGGAGGCAGTAGGGCTGACCCAGGAGTTGATGCATGTCTTGGCGGCTGGCATCTTCGCGCCCCTCTAACTGGACAAGCTGGTTGGGGTCAAGGATGGCTTCTGACCGGATGACTTCTTGACAGTCAGCGTCTAAGCTGACGGCCACCCGCGATCCACCATAGTTAAACGAAATGAAGGCTAACACAAACGCAGCTAGGGTTAGCCCCATCCCTGAGATTTGGTGAACGTGTAGTCCAGTTCGTTTCAGATGAATGCTCATCCTGGTTCTGCCTCCGAAACTCAAACGCACGGTTGGGTTAGAAATGACTGTATTTGATGCACATACGGCTTAGTTGCTGAGTGGTTGTGCCCGTCGTCTCTATACCAAGATATCATAAGAATAATTCAAATGTACTATAACTCATTCGTACTATAAAGCAATGGTACCATCAAAAAATATTCGCTGTGGTTGAGCGATCGCCCCAACCTGTGTGCCTTATGTTGATAGCTGTGTAGCGAAATCGCGATCGCACTCTGCCTATAGCGTTCAAGCAGGTCGAATGCCCGTGGAGTACCGCTATTTCTGTAGGCGGGCATGAATTTGAGATTTTCTCGCCCCCCAAATTACAACTCTGTTGTAACTACGCAGGTGTCGTAACTTCTTGGGTAGGATGGGTTAACGCTGGCATGGGTCTTAGCAATCCAACTTTTTCCGATCAACCGACGGTCAGTGTCTGGATCTGCTCAGCCCTCGGTTTTCCATGTTTTATCCACTCAGTTGTCTCACCATCATGGACATTCATCGTTTGCCTGTGCTTTGGGATAATTATGTTTTTGTCTTGCATGATCCCACACAGAACCTTGCTGCTGTCGTCGATCCGGCAGAGGCGGAACCCGTGTTGGAACTGGTCGCTGCACTCGGCGCAGAGTTAATCGCCATTTTTAACACTCACCACCACGGGGATCATGTGGGTGGTAACCGTCAGTTAATGCAAGCGTTTCCCAAGTTGACAGTGTATGGAGGCGCGGAGGATCGGGGGCGAATCCCCGGCCAATCGGTGTTTCTGCAAGAGGGCGATCGCGTTGCCTTTGGCGATCGCATGGCTGAAGTGTTGTTTGTGCCCGGTCATACTCGCGCCCACATTGCCTACTACTTCCCTCCGGTGGCTGCGGATCAACCAGGAGAATTATTCTGCGGCGACACTTTATTTGCTGGCGGCTGTGGTCGTCTGTTTGAAGGTACGCCCGCGCAAATGGTCAATTCCTTAGACAAATTGCGGAATTTGCCGGACTATACCCGTGTCTGGTGCGCCCATGAATACACCTTAAATAACCTCAAGTTTGCCCTCACCGTTGACGCTGACAATCTGGATTTACAAACTCGATTTGCGGAGGTGGAAGCAGAACGGGGGCGATCGCAACCCACAGTCCCCTCGTTATTGAGTCTGGAAAAACAAACCAATCCGTTTTTACGCTGGGATGTGCCAACGGTGCAAACGGCGATGGGACATGCAGATCCAATTCGCACGTTTGCTAAACTACGCGGGATGAAGGATCAATTTTAGTGATTAGTTTCAGTGATTAGTTTCAGTGATTAGTTTCAGTGATTAGTTTCAGTGATTAGAGAGGAGCGTGAAAATAAAGTACCCATAGATTAAACACGATGCGTTACGGCTGAAGCCTAACGCATCCTACGCTGGGTATTTTATTTACTTGCACATCCCTTAGTTTCAACTTGGGCGCACCTTGCCATCCCAACAGGCATCTTGGAGTCATCGACTGTGCCTGATCAAAATGAGACGTGCTATGGCTCTAGGAGGGTTAATGCAACAGAGTTTAGCGGGAATTGTTTTGGGGATGGTGTTGGTGAGTGGGTGGGCGCGTCCGGCTGTGGCGACACCGTGTAAGGCGTATACGGTGGACAATCCTGATCCCAAAGCCGGGTATCTCTACGATGAGGTGAATAACTGTCCACCGTTGCGGGGAGTCTTTAGCAACCGAGACTGGCAAGTCCAGGTGCAACTCTATGAACCCGCCGAATATGTGTTGACCTGGGTGAATCGCCGCACCCAGGAAACCATTCAGGTGATGGATTTCGATGTTAAGGGGACGCGCGATCGCCCCCAATACCGCTTCCGCAAACCGGAAACCCAAATCGTGTACGTGTTCACCTTTCGACCTGCGGCTCCCAACGTCGTGCGATTAGAAATCTACAACGGCAACCAACGCACCCTGAATCAATTGTTGTATCGGTCACGGTAGGGGCGAATGGGGATGGGATCAATGAATCCGCGACTAATTGATCCATGCAGAACCCCCGTTGCTTGAGCGTAGTCGAAAGCAACGGGGATTCTGGGGCTACGTAGAGCGTCACCTTCGGCTACGCTCAGGTGACGCTCTACGTTCCTTGAGCGAAGTCGAAAGGAACGTAGACCAGAGTCGAAAGGAACTACTGCAACTGCAACCGTTGGCTAATTGCGTAGACATCCTTATCCCCACGTCCAGAACAGTTGATCACAATTTTGGTGCCGTCCGCAACTTGGGGGCAGAGGGTGTCGAGGTAGGCGATCGCGTGGGAGGTTTCCAACGCGGGAATGATCCCTTCCAATCGCGATAACCGTTGCAGAGCCTCTAAGGCTTGCTCATCGGTAATGCTGTAATATTCCGCCCGTCCCGCGTCTTTCAAATAGCTGTGTTCGGGGCCAACGCCGGGATAGTCCAAGCCTGCGCTAATGGAATGGGCTTCCACTACCTGACCGTGGCTGTCTTGTAACAGGTAACTCATGGCTCCGTGTAGTACCCCCACCCGTCCCAGGGTCAGGGTGGCGGCGTGTTTGTCGGTGTTCACGCCCTCACCTGCCGCTTCAACTCCAATCAACCGCACAGTTGGTTCATCGACAAACTCGTGGAACAAGCCCATGGCGTTGGAGCCGCCGCCGACGCAGGCCAGCAAAATATCGGGCAAGCCACCCCACTTTTCTAAACATTGGGCGCGGGTTTCTTGGCCGATGATGGCTTGGAAGTCCCGGACAATCATCGGATAGGGGTGCGGGCCAGCGACGGAACCGAGGATGTAGTGGGTAGTTTCCACGTTGGTTACCCAGTCGCGAATCGCTTCGGAGGTGGCATCTTTCAGCGTGCCTGTGCCTGCTTCCACCGGTCGCACTTCTGCCCCCATCAACCGCATCCGGAAGACGTTTAACGCCTGCCGTTCCATGTCATGGATGCCCATGTAAATCACACAGTCGAGGCCAAACC
>CAZJZR010000222.1:0-6191 GCA_964550475.1 uncultured bacterium | reverse complement strand
TACACGCCCCCGACCAACGCCCTGTGTTTAAGAACAAACCCAAACCCTACAATCCGCCGCCCAGTTTGGCCAATCGGGTGATGAAAAAGTTAGGGTTGCGGTGAGGCATGAGTGAATAGTGGATGGTGGATAGTGGATGGTGGATGGTGGATAGTGAAGAGTTAGAGAGTGATTGAGAGGGTGTTTGAAAAGTGTCTGGCGGTTAAAACCGCGACTAGGTGAACACTAGCGAAGCCATGCCCAACGGGCTATAGTCCGCCTACGCGGACTGAAGAAAATCAAGGGTTTCCATAACCTGCGTATCCGTATAGCCTCGACTTAAGTCGCCAGGGATACATCAAATAGGACTTTTAAAACACCCTCTGAAAGTTAATTTTGCCTGGACTCTGCGGCCATCCCATTAACTGTTTAACTCACTCTTGATAGTCGCTTGATGTGATGTGGGCTATCCGCACACCACACCACCCTAATTCCATCCTAATTCCAGCCAGAATCTTCCAGTGATCAACCATGCCTGATCAATATGAGAAGTGCTATAAATAGTCTCCTAATGAGGTAAGCAATGCAGCGGGGAATTTATATTACAGCTAACGATAAATTCACAGATCAGGCGATCGCCCTCCTCAATAGCATTCGCTTTTACGATCCAGATACACCCGTGGTGTTAATTCCCTATGATGAAAACTATCACAGCGTTGCAAAGACTTTAAACCAACGATTTAGCGTAGAGGTTTACCAAGATTTAGAGTTTATTCAGCGGTTATCCCAAAAGCTGCATGAGATTTTTGGTAGCAAATTCTTTGCCCGTCCCAACCAATTTCGTAAGCAAGCTTGTTGGTTTGGCCCATTTGATGAATTTCTGTATATCGACACCGATATTGTCGTCTTCGAGAAGATTATTGATAACCTCAATTACTTTGCCAATTACGACTTCCTCTGTTGCGACTATCAACATGCGGGGGGAATTCGTAACGTATTTACCCCCAAAGTAATCTCCGAACAGGTCTTCTCAGAAGCGGAATTACAAGATATGTTTAATGGCGGTTTTTGGGCAAGTAAAAAAGGCTTAATGACCGAGCAAGATTTGTATGATACGTTTACCGAATGTGCGGCGCATCCAGAGTATTTTGACTTTTCCCAAAAAACCTCGGATCAACCGATCATTAATTACATGATTTTGAAGCGAATTCCTCGACGATTTAACATCGTGCGCCGACCAGGGAAAGCTCCGGGTAATTGGGCAGGGAGTGCCCATTTCAAACGGGTGGGCGATCGCCTCGTCGATCCACGGCTCGATCAACCGTTGCAATACCTCCACTGGGCGGGGATTCGCTTAGAGCCAGGGTGTCCCTATTGGGAGATTTGGGAACATTACCGTTACTTGCATGAGCCAAAACCGCAAAGCACCATCGCCGTTCCCCCCTCACCTGCCACCCCCAACCTCTGGCAACAATTGATCAAACAAATGAAGAAGTTGACATCCTAACCTGATTACCCAGTGTCATTTGTGAGTTCGCATTTCCTGTGAGTTCGCATTTCCGAACATGACCAGTCAGCAAACAAGGGGCTGAAGCCCCTTGTTTGCTGACTACAGCCAAACCCTACCCCGCACATTAGCGGTCTTGCCCCTGATTGCGGGTTTGCCATGCCAGTTCCAGCACTTTGTACCAGCGGCTTTGGACTTGTTTGGGCGTACATTTGAGGGTTTTGGCGATCGCTCGGTCTTCCATACGACTGCGCTTCAGTTGCAGCAGTTGTTGTTGCTCTGGCGACAGGCGAGTGATAAACACCTGCCAGCGTTGGGACGACAACCCCAAATTCTCGTCCAAATCGGCTCCCAGCCATTGATGCACCAATTGCCAATTGTGGGAACGGGAGAATTTTTCCACATGGTACTTAAACCGCTGTTGCAGGTAGTCCCGTTGGCGCGGGGTGAGGTTGAGGATGCTGTCAATCTCTGGCACCGATAGGTCTTGCAGTTTCAGTACCAAATAGTCGATGCACTCCGATTGGCCTTGCTCTTCCAAGTATTGGATTAACTCGTTGAGGACGCGATCGCGCAACACCGAATCGGTCGGGTCATGCACATCGGCCACCATTTGTTCCCGCAGTTGCTTCAGAGCCGACGACCGCCCGTAGGTGTCCTCCTCCTCACCCCGTGCCGACTCCATCGCCAACTCAATGTCCACCACGGCTTCGGCGGGTTGGCGACGGGCAAAGGCTTGTGCCCGTAACACAATCAGTTGTTGGTTGCCGTAACCGGGTAGGTTGATGCGGCGACGGGCATAGTGTTCGGTAAAGGCCATGTATTCCGCCAGTTCCAACTGGGTGCGGGGGGTGTAGTCCTCCGGCAGTTCGTTTTCGCGGCGGAACGCCTTCAACACTTCGATGTAAAAGGTTTGCAGGAAATCTTCCAGCAAATTGTACCGACCTTGGAAGCCCAGTTGCGATCGCGTCGGTGCCACATGGCGATACACCATCGCACTCAGATTGCTGTGCAACTCCACCCGACCCCGCCGCGACCCTAACCGATGGTAGGCGAGGCACTTCTGCAACCGATGCCGCGCCAACGTTTGTTGCCAAGTTGCCACTTCGCCAGAGGTTTGGATGCGATCGCTATTGCGGCAGATGCGATCGACCTCTTTAGCAATGCGTGCAGCCACGGCTTCCAATCGTTTGCCCGTCGTATTCATTTCAGCTTGCAATTCGTGCTGAATGAAGCCAATTAAATCAAAGGAATCTGACTGTAATTCCTGATTCATCTCTGGCTCAGATGTTGAATCAAATAGTTGATTAATCGTTAAATCTTGACTATTTGATCCCATGTCCGACTGACTATCCGCCGCTCTCTGATCAGTAGAGATCACACTGTTCGGTGTATCTACCTGATTGGGCATTCCGGAGTCGCTATTTCCATGAACCTGCTCAACTTCGCTAGCAGCGTGAATAGCAGGATGATTCGTATTGGTTGATGATTTAGACGGTTGTGTTTTCATAGCACCCGATTTCCGATGATGCACGCAGCGCGACATAGGTGAGTAGGGGAAAGGAATATGGTAGATGGGTAGATGGCGGATAGTGAGTGGTGGATGGTGAATGGTGATTTTGCTGGGAAATCGGCATCTGAGGCAATCGGTATCAATGCAGATAGTTCACATGAAGATTGTTCAGATTACGGTTCAGTTTAACTGCCCTAAGAATCACTGATTAGATCCACAGATTGATTCACTCAATTCCTGATCAAAAGATTGCCAAAAATGTCTGAATTTAATCCGAAATTTGCTGTGAATTACAACTGATGGCGGGTTAACAGGTTTGTATCTCTGATTAAGAGAAATTAAACCGATTTGATCAATTGAATAGAAGTCAGTTTGATGGAAGTCAATTGAATTAAGGTCAGTTCAGTTGAATTGTGAATGCCTTAATTCCTGTTGATAGCTTCAGGGCGATCGCTCGCCGCTACGGGGAATACTGAGATTTCATGTGTCAGTTTCTATAGTGGCTATCCGGATGGCGATCGCCGTTACCAGTAGAGCAGTAAAACTGATGGCCTGTAACTGTTCACATCTCCCCAGGAAAAGTCCCCAGGAAAACTCCCCAGGAAAATTCCGCTAGGAAAAAAGTGTTACGGGCTACGCCCGCTTGTTCCTCCCTGTCAGGAGAGTGAACGGTTACGATGGCATGATTCCTACTGTGGATAGCGTTTGGAGGGTGGTGATTTCAACTTGTGTTGTGTCAAGGTGGTTATGTCAAAGTTGTTGTATCAAGGTTGGCACTCAGGGTTTATCGTCGTTCTTCGGTGCTAGAGCACGACGACATCGGCATAAGGTTAGCCGCAAATCTCGATTTGACACCGTAAGCTGACTCTTGATCAGACGACCTATAGCCAATTACTCATAGCCAATTACTTAACGCTTCCCAGCCCAAACCCTGGCGCACCACCACAGGTTCATCGTCCGTTAAATCCAAAATAGTCGATACCGCCATCCCTGGTTCCGAGCCATCATCCACAATCACATCCACCAGGTTTTCGCAGCGATCGAACAATTCTGCCCGTGAGGCCGAAGGGGTTAACAGATTTAAATAAGGGGCAGAGGTCGAGATGATGGGACTGCCCAACGCACTCAACAACGCCTGACATACGGGATTATTCGGCACTCGAATCCCCGTCGTCTTCCGCTTAGGGTTCATCACCAACTTGGGTACCTGTTTGGTGGCAGGCAGCAAAAAGGTATAGGGACCCGGAATCAAATGTTTCATCAGGCGATAGGCCGGATCACTGACGACAGCATATTCTGAAATATTGGTCAGTGACGAACAGAGAAACGTTAAGGGCTTATCATTGGCCATCTGTTTAATTTGTCGTACCCGTTGCACGGCTGACTTTTCCCGCAGGTCGCAGCCGATCGCATACACCGTATCCGTGGCATAGAGCATGACCGCTCCTCCTTCAAGCTCTGTCCTGATTTGCTCAATCACACGGAGTTGGGGGGTGTCGGGATGAATCGTATAAAAATTTGTCATAAAAAATTGGCTAAAAAATCATCAAAACGTAATTATTCAGATTGCCTCCGGTCAAGCGGGTTACGGGCTACGCCCACTTTTCCTTGGGGGAGAGTCAACGGTTAGATCAAAACCGTATTCAAAATTTGCTGTCAGAGCTTGCTCCGGATTGATCGCCAACCCAATCACCCATCGACCAAACCCAATTACCCCAATTCGGTGTAGGGTAGTGGTTTGTCGCCACTGCTTGGCGGGACACGCCTGTGTAAAACACTAAACACATATTTTTTGTAGATTGGATGAAGGCATCCAAATCTCGCCTGAGCTGAATCTATCCTGAGGGACGAGCAGAGTACATCAACCCAAATTGGCTAGCAATTGGCTGGAACCTGCCGTTTTACCCCTCCCACATCCCACGTGTCACAATCAAGCTGCCATGATCAAATTAGCCTATCTGGAATGCCCAACCGGAATCGCTGGGGATATGTGTTTGGGGGCATTGGTACACGCCGGAGTACCCCTAGAGTATTTGGTGGAACAGTTGGGGCGGTTAGGTATCGGCGATCAGTACCGATTACGGGCAGAGCAGGTGCTGCGGAACGGCCAACAAGCCACAAAAGTCCATGTTGATTTGTTAGGAGTTGACCCTAGTTTGCCGCCGGAGGATTGGGAAGCGACATTTCGCCCCTATCCGGATCAGTCTCGGAGTGCCCTTTCCCATTCTCACACTCCTGATTACGATTCTGATCACAGCCCTGATGATCACAGCCCTGATCATCAGGGTCACGACCATGGGCATCAACATGGGCATGGCCATCAACATAACCATAAACATCAACATGAGCATTCCCATCGCCATGAGGCTCCTCCCGTGGTTGAGGATGCCCCGATCGCCGCGCAGCCTTCCCCACCCCACCTGCATCAGCACACGCGCCACTTACCAGAGATTGAACAGTTAATCCAAGCGGCGCAGTTGCCTCCCAAGGCCGAACAGATGAGTTTGGCGGTGTTTCGGCAATTGGCGAAGGCGGAAGGAGCCGTACATGGGATGGCGCCAGAGCAGGTACATTTCCATGAGGTAGGAGCGACCGACGCGATCGTCGATATTGTTGGCACCTGTTTGGGATTGGATTGGTTGGGCATTGACGCACTCTACTGTTCGCCATTGCCAACTGGGGGCGGTACGATCCGGGCAGCCCATGGACGAATGCCAGTGCCCACACCAGCAGTACTGAAGTTGTGGGAAATGGGACAGGTGCCAATCTACAGTAATGGGATTGACCGGGAATTGGTCACACCGACGGGAGCGGCGATCGCCACCACCCTCGCCACTGCCTTTGGCCCACCACCACCCATGACCTTGCAACGGGTAGGGTTGGGGGCTGGCTCCCAAAATCTGTCCTTGCCCAATATCCTCCGCCTCTGGCTCGGCCAACCCAGCCAATCTTCCACACACACCCTGGCTTCGGCTTCGCTCAGCCAGCAGATCACCCACTTACCCACCCACTCACCCACCCATTCCCTGGCTTCGGCTTCGCTCAGCCACCAAATCACTCACTCACCTATCCACCCACCCACTCACCCTACAGATTCGATCAGCCAGCAGATCACCCACCCACCCACCTACTCTACAGATTCGATCACCGTCCTAGAGACCCAAATCGACGACCTCAGCCCCCAAGCGATTG
>CAZJZR010000221.1:3713-6206 GCA_964550475.1 uncultured bacterium | reverse complement strand
ATGGGGCGATCGTCGTCCGCCACTGGTGCAGGGTTGAGAGGTGGGGCGATGAAAAACCCGGTTTCTGGATGGAAAATTGAGGTGGTTGCGCGAGTTAATGGCGAGAAACCGGGTTTCTGGTGCTACGGGATGGTGGTGGTGGTTAACGGTTCGTTTGGTCGATCTAAACCGTAGCGATAGATCCCTGTAGGGGCGGGTTTTGTTGTCAAATTAACCATCGTAGCGAGAGTTTTTCGGCTAAACCCGCCCCTACACCTTGCGGCACTCAACCAGCGGGGGTTGGTTTGGTGTCACACCGGGAGGTATGCCCTTGGATAGGCTGCGCCAACGCTCGCTACGCGCGAAGAAAAAGAGATAAAAGTAAAGAAGTGTAAAGGAAAAGAGGGGAAAAGGGCAAAGGGTTAAGGAGTCCTGGAACAAAAACAAACCAACCGAAACCCAATGAGGTCGTCACGGAAATCTGGATCGTCCCTGAAACGGAAAGCAGAGCGGCAATACCAAGGATTGCCGTACCAAGAACCGCCACGCAGCATCCGGCGATCGCTGTTCCCTCCCGTTATCCAAGCACTCCCATCCGTTGGTGCCCCCTGGTAATTGTCATGCCAACGATCGGCACACCACTCCCAGACATTGCCATGCAGATCATACAGACCAAAGGCATTGGGCAGATAGCTACCCACATCGGTCGTTTGCTTTAAATACTTGCCCTGCGATCCATTGCCATAGGTGTAGTTGCCATCGTAATTGGCTAAATCGGGTGTAATCGTCTCGCCAAAATAAAATGGAGTGGTTGTCCCGGCGCGACAGGCATATTCCCACTCCGCTTCACTGGGTAAGCGATAGTCCTTGCCCGTCTGACGGCTGAGCCGCTGGCAAAACTCCACTGCCTCATACCAACTCACACATTCCACCGGGCGGTTCTCTCCCTTAAAATTAGCCGGATTAGGGTTTAGTTCCCGCTCCACCTGAGGTAACGCCGCCACAGCTTGCCACTGCGCTTGGGTCACCGGATATTTGCCCATGAAAAACGGCGCAATCTTAACCCGATGTTGCGGGTGTTCATCACTATCACCAGTGCCATCCGGTGAACCCATGAGAAATTCCCCACTGGGAATCGCCACCATCTCCAACCGGAAACCCGCAAACACCTCCACAAACAACTCCGCCTGTCCCGGTTGGCGGTTCACCTCCTGCCCCCGGTCATTCACCCGCACCACCTCAAACTGAAACCGGGTGAGTGGCAGAGTCCCAGTTGGCTGTTGCTGAGGTTGATCGTGTTGTGGCGTGATAAGAACGAACTGATGTTGATGTTGCTGAGTCCAAGTTAGCTGTTGCTGGGGTTGGGCTACTGTCTGGGGTTGGGGCTGCACTGGTGCTGCGACTGGCGGTTGGTTGACCTGTGCCACCGCCTCCCGTTCACCCAGCACCCTCGCCAAAATCGGAGCCACATCCTCTTCCCGCAACCCCAAATGAGCTTGGTAATCTTGCAAATCTTGCCGACTCACATCACTCAGGGGATACTCCGTCTTGATGGTTTCCCGCAGCGTCTCTTCATACTCCTGCAACTTGCGCTGATACTCGCGATAGGGACGCAACACCTCCGCCTCGATCGCCTCTGCCGCCGGATCACTCACCCCCAACTGCCGCCGCAACGAATTCAGCAACCGACGGGCTGGAATCGTGAACTGACCTTGGTTGGCTCGGCGTTGTACCTCTTGGCGATACTTCAGCACGGGGTCATCCTGGGGCGCACGCGCCAGCCAGATCCGGTGACCCTCCTGCACGGGGTAAAACTCCGGAGTCATCGCCGGAGCCGCTTCCTGCACCTTCCCCTGCACATACTCATGCAACTCATCCACCGAAATTTTGCCGTCCCCATCCCGATCCGCCGCCCCTGTCTCCAACCCCTCCACCAAATAGCGGGTATAGACCGATAACGCCGCATCCTGTTGTTCAAACGAGTATTGGGTCGAGGTGGAAGAGGTGAGAATTGCCCGTCCCTTGCCCCCCAGTTCCGCCTGCAAGTTCACCTTACCGTCATCCTTCACCGTCAGCCCATGGGCAATGGCTCCACTAAAGCAACAGTCAAACACCAACACCTGCCGCTTGGAGCGACTCTCTGCCATGTTTTCGTGCAACACACTGGCGGCGACTGCGGTGGGCTTGACCAAGCGGTTTTGGTCTTTGCGGGTGTGGCGACTGGCTAAATACAACTTGCCACTCTCATCCTTCACCCCATGCCCCGAAAAATAAAACAGCACTAAGTCATCTTTCTGCCGATTGGCAAATAGATGATAGATCGCCTCTTCCATCTGCTGCCGGGTGGGATTGGTCAGCACGGTGATATCGGCCTCAGCAAACCCGCCTTTGTCGGGGTGCTGAAGCACAGCTTGCAGGGCTTGGATGTCCTTTTCTGCACTGGGGAGCGGCGTGAGACTGGGTTCGTCGTAGTCACTCACCCCAATCAGCAGGGCAACTTTGGTCATGGATGGC
>CAZJZR010000221.1:0-3703 GCA_964550475.1 uncultured bacterium | reverse complement strand
GAGGTGGAGAGTTTTGGGGGATGATGCGGGAGGTGAAAAAGAGGGCTGGTGTTGTGAGATCTACGTTGGCGTAGTCTGCTTACCCCTCGTTGGGTAGGAGTCCTTTCAAAGTCCCCCTTTTCAAGGGGGATTTAGGGGGATCGTAGATCGCTGAATATACACAGAGATCTATCTGTACAGCGAGAATCCTGGTGCAAACAGACGGGCTACGTTGCGAGATCTGGGATCCCCCCTAGCCCCCCTTGGGAAGGGGGGAAAAGATCTTGCCTCGAATTTTCCCCTTCATTAAAGGGGATTTGGGGGGAGAGCGCAAAGCTGAGGCTAGATCAACCTAGATTTCACAACGATGACTATACGCACACCGCTACCCGTAAGAACACGGCAATGCCGTGTCCCTACACCCATTACGGGGACTTACGGTGGATTCTATTCTTACCCTGCATCCAGAAACGCCTTCGCCTGTTGCATGGCGAACTCAAACTCCTCGCGATTACTGGCCTTAATCGACACCTCGCGCCCATCGGGAGCCTTCACCACCAGTTCGATTGGAAGTAACATCTTCAATGCATTGTCATCTGTGCATTATCCCTCAGTTAGCTGGGCTGAGTCATCCGTTGCTCGTAACTCCAAACCGTGTTGCTTAGCAATAAACTGACCGTCATGGGGCCAACGCCACCGGGAACTGGAGTGATGTGGGAGGCGATCGCCTGTACCGAGTCATAGTCCACATCACCCACCAAGCGGGAGGTATTGTCTGGAGTGGTGATCCGGTTCATCCCCACATCCACCACCACCGCACCGGGCTTCACCATGTCAGCCGTCACCAAATGCGGCACCCCCACCGCCGCCACCACAATATCGGCACTGCGGATCACCGCTGCCAAATCGGGAGTTTTGGAATGCGCCATCGTCACCGTCGCATTGGCCGCCAACAACATCAGAGCCATCGGCTTGCCCACCAAAATGCTGCGACCAATCACCACCGCGTGCTTCCCCGCAATGGGAATTTGATACTTCTCCAACAGGTACATGACTCCCGCTGGGGTACAACTGCGGAGTCCCGGTTCGCCCCGCACCAGTCGCCCCAAGTTGAGCGGATGCAGGCCATCGGCATCCTTATCGGGGTCGATTTGATAGAGTAGGGCGATCGCATCCAAATGATCCGGTAAGGGCAACTGCACCAAAATCCCATCGACGCGATCGTCCTGGTTCAACTCCTGGATCACCTGGGACAGTTCCGCCTGGGTCACCGAGGCCGGGAAATGACGACCAAAGGAGGCAATGCCAATCCGGGCGCAGGCTTGCTCCTTATTCCGCACATACACCGCACTGGCCGGATTATCCCCCGCCATCAGCACCGCCAACCCTGGCGGACGACCGTATTGGGCAGTCAGGATTTTCACCCGTTCAGTCAGATCTGCTTGTAACTGTTGGGCGGTGGCTTTGCCATCAAGAATCTGTGGAGTGGACATAGGTGAGACAGGACGCAACGGAAAGACAGACAGCAATACAGACTTGCACGTTAATACCATACCAGTGTTACCCCAGTTAGTTCGCGTTGGAGGTTGGGGAATGGCAATTCGAGTGTGGAGATTGGAGATTGGAAAGTGGAAAGTGGAAAGTGGGCAATTCCGCCGAAGGGGATTGATTGCTGGATAAATTTGGCGATATTTTGAGTGATGTGGCTTGACCTGAATGGCTCAGTTTGATTAACCATGACCCAATCCTTATGGGGTAGCGCGATCGCTGCCTATGTCCACTACCTCAGTTTCATGGTGGCTTTTGCTGCCTTGGTGTTAGAAAGTCACACCCTTAAACCAGACCTCAACCTTGCCGCCGCTCGGCGATTGCTGATCACCGATGTGGTTTATGGCCTATCCGCCGCCACTGTGTTGATCACCGGGGTGTTGCGGGTGCTGTACTTTGGCAAAGGGCGCGAATATTACCTATCCAACCCAATTTTCTATACCAAAGTGGGGTTGTTTGTTCTGATCGGCCTACTGTCTCTCTATCCCACCATCTCGTTTTTGTTGTGGCTGAAAGATTTGCGGCTCAACAAGCCCCCCACATTGGAGTTGGCCACTGTGCAACGCCTGACTTGGGTGATCCGGATCGAACTGCTAGGGTTTCTGCTGTTGCCCTTGTTAGCCGCCATGTTGGCGCGGGGAATGCAGTTAAGTCTCCCGACTTGACCCATAAGCCGTCATTGGTTGGATCTATCTATTCGATCTACCTTTTCGATCTACTGAGTCTGGCTATGGTGGATCATGATCAATCATGGTGAATCATGATCATTAATCATGGTTGATCATGGTTTTGGCACTCACACCCTCATCTGACTCCGATCGCATGGCCTTAGACTTCCGTTTCGCAATCATCAGTGACTCCCACATTGCCCTACCGCATACCATTTGGGACAGTCCTAACCGATTTCATCTGGTGGAATACAGCATTCCAGCGTTGGAAATTGTCCTAGAACGGCTGAGCTATTGGGATTTAGACTTTTTGTTGTTACCGGGGGATCTGACCCAACATGGGGAGGAGGAGAATCACCAATGGCTGGCCAATCGCCTCGCCCAGTTACCCTATCCCGCCTATGTCATCCCTGGTAACCATGATGTGCCGCACCTACACCGCCATGGTCATCACATTGGTTTAGCTGATTTTCCCTACTATTATCAAAAATTTGGTTACGACAATCCGCAACAAATGGATTACACCTGCGAGGTGATTCCCGGTGTGCGCTTAATTGGGCTTAATTCCAACCAATTTGATGCCACAGGCCGCCAGGTGGGACGGTTGACGGCAGCGCAGATGGCTTGGTTGGGTGAGGTGTTGGCGGCAGTGGATGGGGAATTGGTGTTAGTGATGATTCACCACAATGTCTGTGAGCATTTGCCGGGACAGATCACCCACAGCCTTGGTCGTCGCTATATGTTGGAGAATGCGGCGGAGTTGCTGGAACTGCTGCGATCGCACAACGTCCAGTTGGTGTTTACAGGCCATCTGCATGTCCAAGATGTGGCCCAGTCCGGCTCGATCTATGACATCACCACAGGTTCCCTCGTCACCTATCCCCACCCCTATCGGTTGTTGCGGTTTCGCGAAGATGACCACGGGCGGCAATGGCTACAAATTGAGTCGGGACGGGTGGAATCGGTGCCCGATTGTCCCCAACTTCAGGACTTTTCTCGCAACTGGATGGGCGATCGCTCCCACCCCTTCATGATGCGATTACTCACCGACGCACCCCTGCATTTGCCCACTCCAGAGGCGGAAGTGTTAGCACCCAGTTTACGGAACTTCTGGGCGAATATTGCCGATGGCGATAGCCTATTTTCCTTCCCCCAGTTTCCTCCTGCCGCCCGGACTTATTTTGAGGGCTTTAGTGCGATCGACCCCCACGGCAACCCGACACTGATTGATAACTGGACAACCCTACTGCTCAATCCCCAGTAACCCAGAGATCGTAGCTTTCAGATTTATCCGGCACAGATGAGCAAGCCAAACCCTGACTGGACAAGAGGTTGAGTCGGATGGGTAGGGTGTCAGCGGCCATGGGGTCACGTCTGCCAACCTGACACCTAGACCCTGCTGGCTGAGTCGCGCTCCCCTCTTATTGCTTCGCCATTATTGCTTCGCCATTATTGCTTCGCCATCATCTGTTCCACAAAGTTGGTGTAGACATCACCGCGCAGAAAAT
>CAZJZR010000220.1:0-6211 GCA_964550475.1 uncultured bacterium | reverse complement strand
TGAAGTCTACAAAATCCCTATTCTCAGCGATCGCCCATCAGCCAATCACCCCTAAGTAATGAGTCGCTTGGCATTGGGTGTGAGGGAAACTGAACCGCGATCGCGGAGTCCTAAAATATCGCGTTCGTCTACTCCACAATTCGACGGGTCTAATCTATCTGCTGGGGGCGTGATCATTAATAAGAGTGGCAGGTCTTACCGCTGTATTTTTGAACGGGAGATAGAGGCATGAGCCAGTTGTGGACTGAAGAGCAACTTAGACAATTTATCCCCGATATTGACTCGCAATTGGACGATAGCGATATTGCAACTGTGGTTATTCAGGGACAAGGCAGCAACATTTTCCTCCAGTTTGAGAATCGCCGTGAGATCGAGTTTTTAATGGCACAGCTATCGAATTTGCTGTTACATCAAGAGGAGGCGGATTTGGGCGTGACGGTGAAGGGAACGGTCACAACGTTTGGTGAGTATTGCACTCAGTCATCAGCCAATAAGTAGGTTGGCGTTGAGCTTGAGCGAAACCCAACATGATCTGAGGAATCCTAAACTGTTGGGTTTCTCGTTGTTCAACCCAACCTACCTAACTATCCCCCTACCGATCGCCCAATTGTTCCCTCAACAGCGATCGCACTACGAGAGCAATGCGATTGCACAATTCAGTTAGCGTCAGCGTAACGCACCGAACATTACCGCATAGATGGTGCTTTATATTTCTTTAACGCACCCTACGAGAGCAACGATCGTACTCCATTGATGGTGGATGTAGATCGGGCTTCCGCCTTGTTTCCAGCTTCACCATAGGAGTACAATTTGAGAAACTCATCAATGGCGATGGAGATGATCTCGATTCCCATTACTCTGGAACAACTGATTACGGCTGTGCAACAATTGCAATCAGACGAACGTGCACAGGTTGCTAGGGCATTGGTTCAGGCTGGTCTGCGCTCAGACTTGACGGCTTTAATTCAAGAGCTTTATGCCCAGCCTGCTGCTGATGACATTACAGACGATGACATCATGGCTGAAATTAAAGCTGTACGTCAACAAGTTCGCCCAGCATGACGTTACGAGTGGTAATCGACACTAATATCTGGATTCGCATTTTGCTGAAAGGACGAGTGACCTTACCTGTGTTGGCAGCGTTCAATGAAGACAAATTCCAGTTGGTGATGAGTCAGCCACTTCTAGAAGAACTTCATCTAGTCTGGAACCGTCCCCGCTTAAGAGAACGAATTGACCCCGACCAAGCCACTCGTCTTGAACAGCAGTTGCAGAATCGCGCCCTATGGGTTGAGTTGGTAACAGTTCCTCCGAATTGTCGAGATCCAAAAGATTTACCTGTGCTGGCTACCGCGATCGATGGCACAGCAGATGTGATTGTTTCTGGCGATGATGATCTGCGATCAGATGATGCCTTGAGAGTGGCGATGGAAGCCCACGGGGTACAGTTGCTGGGCGTTCAGTCTTTCTTAGAATATCTAGATGGTGACTCTGAACAAAGTTGACTGCCTGTTCGGAATCTACTCAACTCTGAGTGACTGCCCAGCAGCTTCACTCAGAGATCGGACAAGTTGAGCGCATGGTAGGGGCAGGTGACGAGAATTAGGGTGGTGAAAGGAATATGGGTGTTGGGTTTCGTACCTCAACCCAACCTACGCGATCAACGATCGCACTTGCACGATCGGCAATCGCCTTCGTCAACCATAACCCAGCGATCGCGCTTCACCACCTAAATCCACCTCAGATTGAGGGGTGATTATCCCGTGCTATAACGGTGATAAATGTTGGGTTTCGCAAAGCCTCAACCCAACCTACGGCGAGGGGCGATCGCACTGAACCGCGATCGCGTAGTCCTAAAATGTTGGGTTTTATCCTGTTCAACCCAACCTACCTACTACGCTGTATTAAAGACAGTCTATCTAGCTAGGTATTAGGCATAAAATCTTCTATGTTTAGGAGTGCATCTTCACCCCAAACATGATGCATGGAATTAAAAATTACATCGTTGTGTTGATTTAATGTTGAGCCTCTAATGTTTATTGTAACAAAATCATCATCTTCAGGTGTTTTTATTTTCATTAGACTCAAGTGATCGATATCTATATCATCCCCGAATAAAACACCTTTCAGCGCATCTAAAAGGGCTTTAGACATATTATCAAGATCTTTATCTCTGTTATGTTTACTTAGGATAAACACAATATGGATGCACAACTTGTCACCCCGCTGAAATATATGGTTAGGTTGTAGAAGATTTAATCTGTACTCTATTGCTTTCTCAAATGCTTTTCTCGTCTCTGGCTTACTTGCTACAGCTTGCTTTGATATAGCAGAAATTCTGATTGTAATAGTACGAACGATAGAATTATTTCTTCTTGAACATATAGGACAGTGAAACTGAGAAAGCGAGATTATTTTAGTGGACAGGCTAGAAGAAATAAAAGGTAACAGGACTGAATGCTTCTCATAAAATAAAAATAACAAGTCTGGGTTGTCTATATGGACTTGATTTAACCATGCAACAATTTTATCCTTTTCTTCAAAAGTAATGATATTTTCGGAATCAACATTTGTATTATTTTCTGAATTATATGCTTCTATGACAAGCTTTCTAATAGTTTCTATATTAGGAAGTTCCAACTTTAGTTCATACAGGAGAGCATCATTCAATAGTTTATCTCCAACCATGCTGCCACCCTAAAGCTAGTCACCTTTCAAGAGTTTCCTAAACCAACGAGTTCACATTGTTTGACTCAGTCTCACTACTCTAGCCTGCCAAGAATGTTTTGTAACTCAGGCAATTGAGTTGCAAACTCCTTAACTCTACTCACCGTTTGCCTGATAATTTCACCATCAGCAAGCAAGGAGGAACGCCACTTAAGCTCCAAGCAGTAAATATCTGTGGGGGTTACCACAGCAATATCAGTAATAAGTCTATTACTGCCGTCTACTACTGACAACTCAGTGTAAACCTTATAATCGGGTGTTTTTATAGAGTCCCTCAAAACTTGAGCAACGAGAGCATTTAAATCTTTATCATTAGAAATTTTCATGAATTCTTTGAAGAGCAATTTTTGCTTGTCAGAGGGTTTATTCCGTTGGACAATATCTCTTTCAATAAACTCTAAGTTGCGTAGATAAGCGAAGAGAGCTGTTCCTTCTATTGACTGTTGAGCTGTCATCCGAACCATTTCCCGCTTTACGATAGCATTCCCATCCTCGAACTCAATCTTCTTCAATTTTTCAAGTAGCTCTTTACTGCCATAAGCTCTAACAATTGAATTGGCAGTTCTCATAGGCATATACATAACTCTAAGATCTAAATATTGGGCTGCCAATGCGAATGCAGCTTGCTTTCCTTCCCAGAATTTAATGTCATTAGAATCGCCAACAAGCATCCGCCCAACCTGAGCATATTGATAATTGCTAGTTGTTAAGGATCTGATAATGTCATAGTTGCGTCGATTATCTTCCTCGTATGAACAAAAAACCATCCAAAGGTGAAGGTTTTTTCTCTTAACTTCAAAAGCTGTCGCTTTCAGTGCATCTTGTTGACGGTTGATTTCTTCATAGCAGCTAATCATAAACTGCCCAATTGATTCAGATGATTCAATCAAACCTCTTGCGGTTTCAGTTGTTATGCCATAATCCAAAAGTCCTCTTGAATTATTCAATGCACGCAAAGTTCTATCAGTAATTTGCTCATAATCATTACGATGTGGCCCCGTAAATACATAAAAAGGACGAGAACGTGTAGTCATACCCCCTATATCGGCTGCGCGTTGGCTGATAGATTGAGCAACAACTTGTGAGGTAGTAGGAATGACAAAAAGTGTCCGTCTTCCTAAATCACGACGAAAGTCTGAATTGAGAGTAGTTAGTAATATATCTATCTCTTCACTCTTTAAAGCACCAGGGTATTCTTTACCTTCAAGTACAATTACTGCTAGCTTACTCTTTTCTCTTGGTAATGCAGCGAGTTTATTTTCAATTATTTCTCCACTATCTATCACTCCCAAAGTGATGGTATGGATACTCACATCATCAATGAACAGATCTAATGAATTTAGAAAAGTTGATTTTCCACTTCCTGAAACCCCACTCACTATAAATAAACGCCCCATACCAGTCTGTATGATTTGTCGGCGTTCTTTCTCAACTTCTGCTAATGCTTGCTGTACAGGCGTAATTAGAGGTTTAATAGGTACTTTTCTCTTGTCCGCTTCTGCTTTTAACAGTTCCCATCTCTGCGGGAATATTAGTGGAGGAAAGTTATGAGTTGAAGGCTCTGAAATATGAATTTCAGCCTCGCTTCGCAATTTTGATTCGCGCCCTCGGATATCAGAAATCGTATCTACCGACTCAACAACCTCTAGCTGTTCCACCATTTCAGGGAAAAGGATCATTTGATCTGGATCTTGATTCTTCTTCTTAGCCATAAATTGCGACCTTCTTGTAAAAATTCTTCTTCACACAATAAAGCTATATCAAGCTCTAACAAGGCAGGGTAAGCTTAAAAATCAATAAGGCCATGCCATTGTCAAAAATATTGAGAACAGTTGCAATGTTGTTGAAAATACAGACTTATTCTTGAGGGTCAAAGTTGTATAACTAGATAAAAATTGTCTCCACACAAGATTTTGGCAGTAATTTTCTTGCGCTTACCTTAAGCAAGACCGAAATCATGTGACGGATCAATCCGTTTTTAATATAGCATTCACTTTCGGGTAAAACAGTAACCCCACGCCTGTAGGGCTAAACTATTACGTCTGATCACGAGAACGTTCGATATCAGCGAAAATCTGATCTAATGTGAAATCCTTCAGGTACGTTTGGCGTTCAGCCGTATAGTCGCCTTGCCCCGGTTTAAACTGACGCAAGAAACGAATCATGCCATCAAACCCATCAGCCATCGGCTTGCCCTGAGACAGTTGACTAACCGCCAAAATCGAAAACCCGATCAAGTTGCCGTCCATATCCACTCGTTCCATGATGGCATCATGATCAGTCTCTCTCATATAACCTGGCGCATCACAGAAAATCACTTCCAAGTAATCCGCTTCAGGATCAAACCAAATCTTTACACATTCTGCCATACGTCCTCACTGTGTTGCATACACCACCACAGGCACCTGTTTGAATGCGGGAGTACCCGATCGCGGATCAACCTGTGCCTTAAAAATCGCATTCACCTCCGGGTAGAACATTAGCCCTGCCCCTGGGCGGATATCGCCATAGATCACCTCCACATCCGTCAACTCTCCGGCATCGCCGCGCACCGTCACCCGTGCGTGTTCGGCCAGTCCTGCCGCCGCTGCATCGGTGGGATTAAGCAAAATGCAGTTGCGGTGGGGCATTCCCCGGTACTTATCGCCGGGACGATAGACCACAAGTTGGCAATGCAGGTCAGCACATCCGGATTGCGACCCCGCAGCGTCAACTCAACTTGGGTGTTCATGGGCAGCATCCTTCACAGCAAAGGCAAGTATGAAATGCTATCGCAATATTCATCGTCTAATGAAGCAAGTGCCGCTAAAACTAATTCTTCAAGGGTTTCACCAACGCTCATATTAGGATTCAACTGGAAAATTCCGGGGATATGATGCCCCTGTGCTAGATGTTCGTTTAGGTGAATGGGCATCGAACTGCGGTTATTAGTGACCAGAACAAACCCGTACTCTTCGCACCACAGCAAAATCTCTGGATCCAACGTTCCTTTGGGCGGAGTGTTGGGATCACCGATTGCCCAAACAACCAACTCCGGCTGTTTTCGACGTAGCTGTGTTTGATAAATAGGATCGAGGTTTTCATCCATCAAATACTTGATTGGCATAGGATTGCCCCGATAGTAGTCTTTCAGCTCGCAATTGCTGCAATTTTTTAGCAGTAGGGGAAGGATTTCGCTTTTGTTCTTCGCGCATTCGGTGTCCCCACTCTAGCCAATCTGCCATATATTGGCTGACCTGTTCTTTATTGTGCAAATAGTAAAGAATCGTGGCATAAACCTGCTCCAAGCTTAAGGATGGATAGGTTTTGGCAATTTCTTCTGGGGTACGACTGCGGTAAATATAGTCGTACAAGATAGTTTCAATACCAACTCGCGTACCTTTCAGACGGATGTCGTCAGGTGCGAGAAAGAGAAAATAGTCTTCTAGTTGCATGGCTTCATGATTACTGAGTAGTGTGGATTGTCATTTGCAATCGCTCCTCT
>CAZJZR010000219.1:0-6223 GCA_964550475.1 uncultured bacterium | reverse complement strand
GGTCAGGAATGGGACTCTATGCACAAACAGATTTGTGTATACACGGTAGCCCCAAATTTGGGAGAGGGATTTAGGGTGAGGGCGAAGATCTTGGCACCTCAACAATTGACTTTCATGCAATGTGCAAGAGGTCTAATTGAATTGACCCACGAACAGCCGCCTGACGCATGATGGTGGCGCGACGGTTCGGTACTGCAAGCTGGAATCAGGTAAGGTTTTCCGATATGCTCTATGCGATCGCCTGTGCATCCAGACGTTCATCCACCGTTGCTCTCAGCACCACCCTTGAAACGACTTCGCAGCCGCCAATCTCGTTACCGATCGCCGCGCCGATCGGCTTCTTTGGCCAACCTATTCCCGTGGTTCTCGTCCCTCCCCCCAGCGACATCATCGGTTTGGCATTGGGTCATTTTGGTCGTGATTTGGCTGGGTGTGGTGGGGGGCGATAGCCTCTGGTTAGGGCTGGATCAGTCCGCCCCCACCTGGGATGAAGGCGATCACCTGACACGGGCGATCAACTATTGGCGGGTGCTGCAACAACCACAACTACTGTCTGCCCAATGGTGGACTGACCTTTGGTTGCTCTCCCCTGGATACCGCGCCCCCCTGATCTATCTGTTCACCACTCCCATCCTGTCGCTATTTGGCCGTGGGTTTGACCAGTCCGTGGCCGTGAATTATCTGTTCACAGCCATCCTGATCGTGACGATGTATCTGCTGGGGAAACGGTTATTCGACGCTAAGACTGGCCTATGGGCGGCGGCTTTTTGTGGTCTGGCTCCGACCTTAGTGGAGATGCGCCTGCACTATTTATTGGACTATGGCGTGGCGGTGATGACGGTGGTGTCCTTTGCCATGCTGACGGGCTGGCAACTGGCGGCACGAGTTAGCCCAGGCGGGATCACCTGGATATGGAGTGGTGGATTTGGCATCAGTTTGGGGCTGATGTTGATGACTCGCCCCAATAGTTTGCTGTTTTTGCTGGTGCCGTTGGGCTGGGTGGCGATCGCCGCGCTGTACCGTCGCCAATGGGCCATGGTGTTGCAACTGTTGCTAGCGGCTAGCTTGGCGTGGTTCCTAGTGCAAGGCTGGTTTTTAACCAATTGGTTAACCATCATCAGCCACCTGAATCAAGCCAAAAATTGGGGCACGTTGTACCAACTCGATCCTAACAAAAAGGGCTGGTTAGGCTGGTTGTATTACGGGCGAGTCTTGCCAGAAATGCTGCCGTGGCCGTTACTGGTGAGTGGCTTGGGCTGTTGGGTGCTGAGTCGGTGGCTCCCCCCCAGTCGGCCTACCTCTCGGTCAGAACGGTCGAGTTCACGCCGCGATCGCGCCGGTCAATTGTCCAGCCTAGAACAGTGGGGTTGGCTGTGGGCGTACTGTTTGGGAGCCTATGCCCTGCATTCGTGGACGGCCAATAAGGAAATGCGGTTTATTCTGCCCTATGTGCCGATCGTGATCCTGATGGTGACGCGGGGACTGACCCTGTGGATCAGCCCGTGGTTGTCCGGACTGCGTTGGGGGGTAGCCGCTCTGGCAACGGTGCTGATGGTCGCCACTTTTTTCCCAATCAACGGCGGAGACCAAGCGACTAACAGACTTTTGCCCTATCGTGGTTCCCCGTTCCCCAATGATCAGGTGGTGGCAGAAATTCGCCAAACCCAGCCCTATCTCCGCTCCAATTTGGGCATGGTGGTGAATACCGTCAGCTTGAATCCGATGAATATGGATTTTTATGGAGCTGCCGCTGGATTTCAGGTGTATGCCCGTCAATTGGCGTTTACAGAAACGACCGCGCAACAGGATGGGCGATCGCTGGAATGGTACTTGACCAAAACCGGAGATCAGGGAGAATACACCACCATTGAAGCGGGACAAGCGGCCTTAAAGCGGGCTGTGGAAACCGATCCAGAAATTCGCATCCATCGCACTTGGACATTGCCCGATGGCAGCGAATTACGCCTGCACCGTCGCATTCCCTTTGTGACCGTTACGCCCCTAGCGATGCGGGCCAGTGGACTGGAGGCCACCCCTCAAGCTGGGGAGCCTGGGGGCGATCGCGTCCAATTGACACGGGTGCAGTTACCCAAAACGGTTCGCCCTGGTCAGCCCATCCCGGTGACCTATGAGTTGACTGGCTCTTGGGCCGCGTTGCGATCGGGCTTGCTGTTGTTGACCTGGCAGCAAACGGGGGCATCTGCAACGCTTCCCCCTCCGCAACTCTCTCCGCAACCCTCTCCCACGACCCCACCGAGAACACCCAAGCCCCCCTACCGTTGGCTACACGACCACGGCATTGGCTTAGGGCAACTGACCACGGCCATTGGCTCCCCCAGCCAGACCGCGCTACCCGACGGCTTATTCCAGGTGAGGGAACGGTTGGCCATGTTGGCTCCGGCGGACGCACCCACGGGTCGCTACACCCTGCAAGCCACCTATCTGAATCGCCACACCGGGGAAACCTACCCGCTCCCAGTGCCACCAGTGCAGATCCGGCTTGATCCCAAGAGTCCGCCTGTGACCGCGCCGGAACTGGATCTGGTCAGTCAACTGCGTGGGTTAGCCCCTGCCATGGCCGCCGGACAGTTGGAGGCGATCGGTGCAACCATTGGCCGAATTAACCAATACGATCCCGTTCAGGACTACCTGATCCAAGCTGAAAAACTGTTGATCACACGGCTGCAACAGGAACCGACCAATCTGCAACTGACCTACGGTTTGGCGTTGGCCTATGTGCTGCAACGGCGAGCCTTGGAGGCGATCGCCACCGTTACCCGCATCACCGAATTGGACAGCACCAACCCCTGGGCATGGGCTTATCTAGGCTTTTTGCGTCTTTACAATGGCCAACCCCACCGTGCCCAAACCGCCCTGGATCGCGCCCATCAACTCAACCCCAACCTCCCTGAGGTCAAAACGCTGCAAGGGTTAGCTGCCGCCATGCAATTCAACCTTCCCCGTGCCTGGGCGTTGCTACGTTAATGGTTGGCTCATGTCAGTGGCTGATGTCATTCGCTAATGTCACAGGTGATTACTGGATAGGGGGATGAGTGGGGTGAGCGATGCACATCACCGCCAACCGCTATATACGAATCAGCCGATATTTGTTACGATTCATGAAGTAACGATTTGTAAAATATGTGATTTATAGATCATTTTTTTGGATTTTGCTGATCGCTTGAGATGATAGAGACCATCAGGACAATGGGTGTCGCCGTTAAATCAATCATGAACTCAATTAATGATCCCAGCTACCCATAACCCATCTGCATCGGTCAGCACCAATCACCTGCGATCGCCCCTTAGAGGGTGTTTTAAAGCCCTATTTGATGTAGCCCTCGCGATTCAAGTCGCGGCTATACGGACACTAGCGTAGTCGCGGTTTTAACCACCAGAGGCTTTTCACCCCTCCTTAGGATGGCCGTTTTCATAGTCCGGCACCGATAATTCATCCCAACCGACACTGGGTGAGCAGTTGAGCAATGTGCGCTATAGTCACACCACCGCAAACGGCTATCGGATTCCAGCAAGACACTGTGAGCTGCCTAGCTACCCGAAGCACCTGTTCGGCAACCCTGTTGGGAATCTGTCAGATTGGCGATGTATAAGAGGGGATGTATAAGATCAGCGACTTTGACTAACTTTTTTGGATCACTTCCGTCTATTAATTCCGCTGTCAATTGACCCATGCCAGCTCGACTGCAAATTAAACCCGAAGACTGTTCCCCCCTTGGCCAACTGATTCTCCAATATCTGGCCGAACGGGGGATCAGTATGAACCGCTTGGCAGAATTATCTGGAATTCCCCAACCTCGGCTCCGGGGTGCGTGCTTCAAAGGGACATGCCCAACGCCAGAAACCCTGAGAAAACTGGCTAGGGGCATGGGTAAACATCATTTGGAACTCTACACCCTAGCCTATGAAGGGCGCATCACGACCTTGCCCGATGACCAGGAAGAGGATGCGATGGAAGTGATCATGCGCGAATTATTTGAAACTGCGCGGGAAATGGGACTCACTCCACCACAACAACGACCATCTAAGGCTCAACTTCGCAAAGCCTTGTTAGATTTGGGCTTTAACTCAACGGATGAACAGTACGCCTGAGGGGTGGTTCATGTCTGGTTTGGCACTGGGTCGGCAGTAGTTCAGCAGTAGTTCAGCAGTAATTCGGCATAACCTTTCACATCCCCCCATGGGAACAGTGTTGCGGGCGTAGCCCACTGTCATCAGATGTGAGGTCATGCCTCCAGATGTGATGCAAAGCCAGACCCCTCTGGTTGAGTTTCGCGAGGTGTAGGGGCAGGTTTTGTTGTTAACACAACGGTTTTGACCGACCGCTTATCGGCTAAACTTGCCCCTACGCAGATCTATCGCTGTGGTTTAGATCTACCAAACGAACCGTTAACCTTTGGGAGGGGTATGACTAATGGGCGACGTTAGGGGGTTAACTATACAGCCGATGACACCCGCTTGTTCCTCCCCTGACGGGGCTACCGTGTATACACAAATCTGTTTGTGCATAGAGTCCCATTCCTGACCCCCTCTAACTCCCCCTTGGAAAGGGGGAGTTAGAGGGGGGTAATGCGGGGATAACAACTCGCGTCCCAAGATCTGTATACACGGTAGCCTGACGGGGAGTGAACGGTTACAGGATAGCGATACAGAGGATCTGCCTGATGGTGGGGCTAAGGCATTCTGCGGTCGATTGTCTCGCCACCATCGCCAGCGCATCCGTGGTTGATCGCTCAGGATGGGAGATCTGTGCTGAGTTATCGCCTGCGGTAACCTTTAATACAGTTTTCCTCCCACTTGACTCGTGTACAGTAAACAGGGAAACGCCTCACACTGGTTCAACGGAGCTGATGATTTCATCGGATTCCAGTTGACCAAGCTCTCTGCTTGGTCGCCTTCAGCTTATTTGCATTACCCATCTGTCTATTCCCTGAATTTTATTCCTGTGAAGTCAAATCATTCGTCCAACGATTCTCAAGCGCGTTCCCTGACTAATCCGCTGCAAGCATTGGCTCAACGAGTGGCCAAACGTTATGCGCCCATCGCGACCCTGCTGCTAGCGGTTGCCGCTTGTAATCCTTCATCCACCCAAAACACCAGCCCCAGCCCTGCGGAATCTCCCGCTGCTAGCCCTGCGGCTGAATTCACCGTCGGCATGGTGCTGGTCGGCCCCAAGAACGATGCGGGCTGGAACCAATCGCACTTTGAAGGGATTGAAACGGCGGTGAAGCAAATCCCCGGTGCCAAGCTGGAGTACATCGATAAGGTAAATCCGGGCGATCGCCCCAACGTCACGGGTGCCCAAGTCGCCGACGACCTGATCGCCAAGGGTGCCAAGCTGGTGATCTTCAACTCTGACGACTTTAAGGATGACGCGCTAGAAACCGCCAAGAAACACCCAGATATCTCGATCATCCACGCCTCTGGGGATTACGCTTGGAAAGAGGGCAAGAACTACAAAGCCCAGCCCAACCTGGGTAACATCATGGCGCGGATGGAATTCGGCAAAATGATTGCCGGATGTGCGGCAGCTCTCGGTACCCAAACGGGCAAAATTGGCTATCTCGGCCCCCTCATTAACGATGAAACGCGGCGGTATGTCTCTGCGGCGTTCCTGGGAGCCAACTATTGTTGGACGAACGTACTAAAGAAGAAACCTGAAGATCTCACGTTCAAAGTCACCTGGATTGGCTTCTGGTTCAACATTCCTGGTAAAACCCTCGATCCCACCAAAGTGGCGGACGATTATTATAACGGTGGTTTTGATGTGGTCATGTCCGGGATCGACACACCGGAAGCGGCGATTCAGGGCAAAAAAGCAGCGGAAGCAGGCAAACCCGTCAAGTTTGTCCATTACGACTTCAAGAAAGGCTGCGATCTGGCTCCGGATATCTGTCTGGGTGTACCCTACTACGCTTGGAATGTGCCCTATCTGCCTGCGGTTAAGTCGGTGATGGGTGGTAAGCCGTTCAACGATTTTCAGTGGTTAGCCCCCGACTGGAAAGCGTTTAACGATGATAATGTCTCGATGATCGGCTTCATGCCCGGTAAAGCCTTGGGCGACAAACAACCCCTGTTGGATCAATTCATCAAGGGACTGTCCGACGGCAGCATCAATCCGTACACCGGCCCCTTGGACTTCCAAGATGGCACCCCCTTCCTGAAAGCGGGTGAAACCGCCACCGACCAACAGATTTGGTATATG
>CAZJZR010000218.1:0-6246 GCA_964550475.1 uncultured bacterium | reverse complement strand
TATAGCCGCGTAGGCAAAGCCTGCCCAACGGGCATATTCTATTCGCCCGGATGTATCCCCCAACTGTTGGATACGCCCGGCACAGCCCGCAACACTTTTTCCCTAGGAGATATGAATAGTTACGTTGACAGGGCATTAAAGTCGTTTAGCCGTAAGGCTTCCCGCCTTGGCATATACGCCAAATATACGCCAAGTATTACCCCTTCATTGTTGGATCGCATCGATCGCTTCACCCAGAGCAATTTGCCGTTGGTGCAAGCTGCGGATAGCGGAAACAAGCAGGTTGAAATCCTTCTCTGGGGGGGGATTTTCCGCTTCCTGTTCCATGCGGGCGATCGCCGCCTTCAGCGTTTCCAACTGCATACTCAGTTCACTGGCATCCTGCGATCGCCCCAAATCCTCCACCTGTTGAGTGATTTGGTCAATTTGCAACTGTAATGTTGCCAAATCCATCAACGGATTCGCCACCAAATTTTGCAATGTGGTTTGCAACTGCCCCATATCCGTTTGCAGTTGATTGATCCCAGACTGCACGATCTGCCAATTACCCACACCTTGGTCAGACAGTGCCGGCTGACTCGCTTGGGTTTCCAGTAACTGGCGCAGCGTTTGTAAGGTTTCTTGCAGTTCTTGTTGGTTCGGTGGCGACAGCGTGGCTTGGAGAGTAGCCATTTCCTGTGCCACCTCTTGAGCAACCTGCTTCGATAAATTGCCTTGCACCTCCGCCATTTGTTGATTCACCCGATGCATCCAATCTGCCCGTTGCTCAGTCATTTCTGACCGCAAATTCCCCACCAAATCACTGAAAGCCGACTGCATTTCCGCCTGGATCAGGGCGCGAATCTCCGCTTGCATGGCTGCTGGATCAAGGGCGGGAACGGGGTTAGGGGGTTCGCTGCCCAATTGTGCCTGTACCGCTGTGGTCACCGCCGCCAGCATATCCTGTTTGAAGTGGCTCAACTGCTGCTCCAGTCCCGCCAAATCGACGCTGGCGACTGGGGCAGTGGGGACAGCCTCCCGCAGATGGGTTAACTCAGCCAAAATTTGTTGGTTGGTGCTGGTCAGTTCTGAGACATCCGGGGGCGCGAGGTGCGATCGCAGCATGGCCAATTCCGCTTCCAAGTCGCTGCGAAGTTGGGTAATCCCCAAATGAATCGCTTGGGGATCAAGGGTTTCTAGCTTATCCACCGGAGCCAGTAACGTCTGCAACTCACCCCGAATCGTCGCCACTGTCTCTTGCCGCCACATCTCTGGATCGCTGGGCGCACTGGACGTATCCAGCAAATGCCGCAACAAGGCCATTTCCTCAATCAATTGCGGCGGTAATGCCCCGCTGGGTTGTGCTTGCTCACGACTACTTTCCACCACATCCCGCAGTTGGGCAATTTCACCGCGCAAATGTGCCAAGCCAGACTGCAAGCCTTGGTTAATTTCTTCAACGATCGCCCCTTGCAGTGTCGCCAAATCGGCTGTGGTCGGCAAAGCAATTGGCGGTTCTGCCCATTGGGGTTGCAGTTCAGCGGCCAATTGCTGACTCAGTTGCTGACTCAGTTGTTGGCTCAGTTGTTGGCTGAACTGTTCGGTGAATTGCTGATTGACCTGTTCCGCGACCCGTTCTGTAAACTGCTGACTCAACTGTTGATTAAGTTGATTAAACTGTTGGCTCAGTTGATCCTGAAGCTGCTGACCCAGTTGCTGACCAAGCTGTGGGTCGAAGTTTTGTTGACCAAGGTACTGTTCAAACTGCTGTTCAAGCTGCTGGCCAATCTCTTGCCCCACCTGCTGCCTCAGATCAGTCGCTACCTGTTGGCTGATTGCTTGACTTAAGCCTTGGCTGAGTCCTTGAGTCAAATCTTGCTGCAAAGCTTGACCAAAATCCTGCTGGATGGTTTGCAAGGACAGGGGTAAACTCTCGCGTAGCTCTGCTCGCACTGCCGCGATCGCGGCCTCCTGCCAATCGCCTAGCTCAAGTACTGGTGACGCTTGTACGGGTGTAGTCACCGCATCCAGCAGCAAATTCAGTTCATTATTTAACAACTCCCGCAGTTGTCCCAACTGTTGCTGCGACTGATCCGTCATGCTCGTTTGCAAATCTTCCAATTGCATCCGCAGCAAGGTTAACGACTCTTGAACCGTCGAGCGACTGGCATTCATGCCGCTGGTGACAATTTGGCTCAGGCGATCCTGCAATGCCTCCACATTCATGCTGGGAGTGGGAGCTTGGGATTGGGATTGCTCTAAATAAGTGCGAATTATCTCCAGTTCATTTAGTAAATGAGTCTGTACCTCCGCCCACTCTGGTGGCAACTCCACCGCTACAGTGGAGGGCAACTCGGATTGCTGACTGGCCACTGCTGCTTGCAGGTGTGCCATATCCCCCTGCAATTGGTTCAGACTTTGTTGTAAAGCTGCACCATCCAGTCCCGCCAACGGAGCCAGACTTTGCTTCACTTCCAACAAAATATCTGCCACCCCCTCAGACAACCGAGTTAGGGTTTCTTGGCGCAGGGCTTCCAGATCGGTTGCTGCCGCTGGACTAACGGGAGCCTTGTCCATCAAGTGACGCAGGGCTTCCAGTTCTTCGTTGATTTGCTGTTGTAACCGGGCGAGTACCTGCTGCGACTGCTCATTCAAGCTGCTCTGCAAGGACGCTAAATTTGTCTGAAGCTGCTCTACCCCAGTTTGCAGTTGTTGAATTTGGCTGGGATCAACGGTGGCAGTGCCTGGGGTTGGTGGCGCGGGGGGAGTTGGGGTAGTGTCGGAGGCGATCGCATCAATCAGTCCGGCCACATCCCTGTCGGCCAAATTGGCAGGCGGCTGCGTGGGATCAACCACCGAGCCAGCAATGGTAACCATGGTCGGGATAGTGGAACTGGCAGTGGGATTAACAGTGGGAGGTGGGCTGACGGTGGCATCAACGGCGATCGCAGGCATCTCAGCGGCCCCCCCCCCAGGCACATCAGCAGCCACATCATAGGACTGCACCTCCGCCCGTACCGTTTGTACCCATCCCTCTGGCACCGTAGACAAATTCATATCTTCCGGTGGACTCGGTAAGGCCAGCAGCTTTTGCCGCAACGCTTCCAAGTTCCCCAAATACAGATTGACTTGGAACAGTTCATCCCGTAACTGCTTCAGTTCTGCCTCGGATGTTTGGGCTAGCTCATGGTTTTCCCGACGGCGATTCAGTAGACTCAACACCAAGGATAAGGATAGCGGAGCAGAGGCATAAACCACCTGTTGGGAGGCGACTGCTGCGGCTGAACCCACCACCGATGCGGCCAGGGAAACATATTCGGCCAGATTTAAAACATTTACGTTCTGCTGCTGCATATCCCACCGGGTCAATCGATTACTGTACGCTAGAGTGCAGATTGCCCCTATCTGCTCCTTAATCAGGGATACGCTCCTTCAGGGGGTGATCCGGAAATGTCCGTTGTCCCCTACTTTTCCCCTCAATTCATTCATTTACGCCCCTCAATTTCGCTATGGCACGTCGTGATCCCAACCAAGTTCTGCGGTTATTGCCCCTAGTGGTGGGCAGTCTGGGGGGAACCTTATTGTTTGTCAATCGGTTGCTGACCGTACAATTGACGGAAACGCAGGCACGGTCGGATGTGCTGGGGGTGATTTTAGCCGCTCTGTTGATTTTGACCGGATTGTTGTGGCAACGGGTGCAACCGCGATCGCCCGAAGCAGTGATTTTGCAAGGGGAAGAGGGATTTGAATTGGCCGCCGATTTACCGGAAGCGGTGCGGGTAGAGTTAGCTTGGGCTTCGCGGTTACTCCTGACCAATACGGCGACCCGATCGCTGCTGGTTTGGTATAGCGATCGGGTCCTCTTGCGTCGGGGCGTATTGGGGCCAACGGTTGAAGTCAAGCCCGGCCCTATTCTGAAGCGGGTTTTGGACAAACAAACTCCGGTTTATTTAGTCGATTTGAAGCTTTACCCCGGACGGATTGAATTCAATTACCTACCGGAAAATACCCAAGGCGTAATCTGCCAACCGTTAGGCGATCGCGGTGTGCTCATCCTCGCCGCCAATGCCCCCCGCAGTTATACCCAACAGGACGAGAACTGGGTGGCCGCGATCGCTGACAAATTAGCCAACAGCTTAGCAACCGTTCCCAGTTAAACGCTGTAAATCGAACTTCGGGCGTAACTGCCTAGGTGGATCAACGCTGGATTGTTTGATCCATCAGGATTGGGGGACCCAACATCTACATGGCCATCCTGTATGCAGGCTGTAGGAGTGCAGTGCCCGCGTCCTTAAAGGTACTTGGGCAGTGGCGTTGCTGAATTTAGGGATGAGGTAAGAGTTGGATGCCTTGAAACTTCGTTTCAAGGCATCCTGCTATTCAGCAACACCCTGGGCAGTTACATTGAATCGGCTTAATAGCCAAATTCAATTCGGGCTTGCTCCACCAACTCTGCCGTCACCACCGTCAAGTCCTCCCGCCGCGCCAACTGTTCAATCCGCTGACGGGCTTGAGTTCTCACAAAATAAGGAATATTGCCCAATTTAGCTTGAGCATCTGCCGTCCACTCCAAATCATTGCCAGACGTTGAATTACTCATAGGACAAAAATCTGCAACTAAAACAATCTCTGCATCAAGCAAAACGTAACCGTTCACTCCCCGTCAGGGGAGAAACAAGTGGGCGTAGCCCGCAACACTTTTCCGATGAGGGGATGTGAACGGTTACAGCAAAACAGTATCAATAGTCACACATGGCTAGTCACGGTGGATTCGGTGGGCAGACTTCCCACCACGCCATGCAAAATCTGCCATTACCTTACGGTAGGATAAAAATGTTCCCTTAAGATTTCCCTTCAAAAATCGCAAAGCAACGCATACTTTTTCTCTAACCTCACGGATTAACTAGCACACCAACTTGTAAGATAACGATCCGCAGTTCGCTCTAACCAGGCAACAGGTTACAGCCCCTTGTCCAGCGAGGAGCGTATTTGAAAAAGAGGGTATTTGAAAAAGAGTGATTGCTACGGTTCCAACATCCACTCAGAGCCAAGAGTTTAGGTGATTTCCACGAAAAACCATACCACCATACCGCCTGCACACATTCCCTCAACTACGGGAGGTGAGATAGCCCCTTACGCTGGTGTAAGCTATGCCCGCACCACGCCACCTTTAGAGGCTGTTTGACAAGGTGGCTAAAAGGTTGATGGTTTGCGCGCTCCGTGCACGACCAGTCAACGTTTAACACACCCTGATAGATCCAGTGAGGAGCTTGCGCTAATCGACTGTACTTCTATCGACGGAACCTCTCTAGATGTGAAAAGTGCTCCAAGGCGGATTTGGCAAGGGTTGAGCGTCTAGATTTGGGACAATTTGCGCTGGAAACCACCTGAGAACATTTATATTGAGTTAGTGAAAATGAACAAATCTTCTGCGTATGCCTCTGTACAATATGTTACTCTAATTAATCTGCATCTGATTATGAGTGACTTGAGCTTGATCTGTCGCACAGGGTTGACTTAAAGGGTGGCTGCTGGTACCAACAGGTGATAGATCATTCTGATTTTGTTCTGTTGGTTGCGATCCAGACGGTTTCAACAGACGACAGTGCGATGTGAATTCGATGTGAACTCATGGATAATATTTAGGCAGTATTCCTACTATCCTGCTGCGGGAAAAGCCGATTCATCCTAATCATCTCAGCCTAATCGGTGGAATTGGTACTCATGCAACGTAACTGTTCACTCCCCGTCAGGGGAGAAACAAGCGGGCGTAGCCCGCAACACGTTTCCCATGGGGGGATATGAACGGTTACCATGCAACGTATGGTTGAACGTAAAATTACAGGTCTTCACACCTTGGATGTGTAGACTTTCTGGGGGGCATGACCTAGTGCAACCTGCTCGACTGATGTACCAACCAACTTAACGTTACATCCGATTGATTTTAGCCGTGCCTAGAATTAATCCTGATGGACGGTTAGCCCACAAGAATGGTTGAAAATTAGCGATCGCTACGCTGTTTCGTCTACGTCTACGTTTGTTTAGCATCTGCTTGGCAATCCCTTCCTGGCTTTGAACCAGGAAAGAGTCAAAACGCTGGCTGTCCTCGCTAAAGCAAACTCGTCTGTCAAGGTTATTTTGAGGGCAAAAGCCTGCTCAAAACACTGGCAAAATGACTGTAGTAGATTTGTCATTGCTCAAATCTGTGTTAACGGATTATTAGAGAGCCTTGAGACAGTTGAGAACGTAGCAATTCAACGTAGCAAT
>CAZJZR010000217.1:0-6302 GCA_964550475.1 uncultured bacterium | reverse complement strand
CCCAGGTGGGGAGAGGGACTTTGAAACTCCCCTTCTCCCTACTTGGGAGAATTCGTAGGATGCGTATAGCCTATGGCATACAAGAAAAGCGTCAGCGTAACGCATCAGCCATCCAAACCATGGTGCGTTACGGCGTTGCCTTTAGCGAAGCCATGCCGAAGGCTATACGCACCCTACAACTGTATGAGACATTAAAGATCAATTGCTACAATGTGTTACGCTAACGCATCAATGGCCGAAATGATGCTGCGTTACGGTGTTGCCTAACACACCCTCCAACTATATGAGAGACTAGAGAAAGGATTTCATCCCAACCCTCGTCAATTCATCGACCCTCACTTCTCCGTCCCCCCTACCCTTCGGCTCCGACCTCAGGATTCGACAATGACATCTGAAAAAATTTGGCAACGCTCAGAACTCCTGGGAACCCAGGTGATTACTCGCAACACGGGCAAACGCCTGGGAGTTGTGAGTGAACTCAAGGTAGATATTGATCGGCGGGAAGTGGTCGCTCTGGGGCTACGGGATAACATGTTGACCCGTCTAATTCCCGGTGGCATTCCCAAATACATGCTGTTGAACAGCATCCGCCAAATTGGTGATGTGATTTTGGTGGACGATGAAAACATCATCGAAGACATTGACCCAGAAGAATTCAGCAATCTAATCAACTGCGAAGTGGTGACGGAAAACCAGGAATTGCTGGGCAAAGTCCGTAACTTCAAGTTCGACGTGGAAACGGGTAAGGTTTCCGCCCTGATCATTGCCTCCGTTGGCCTCCCCCTCGTACCCGAACAGGTGGTCAGCACCTACGAACTGGCCGTGGATGAAATTGTCACTAGCGGCCCCGATCGCATCATTGTGTTTGAAGGGGCAGAGGAACGGCTGAACCAACTCAGCGTCGGCATTTTGGAACGGTTGGGCATTGCCGTTCCCCCCTGGGAACAGGAGGAAGAAGAGGATTACATCATGCCCAAAGCCTCCGTGGAAAACCAATTGGGCACCGGCTCCCTCGTCCGCACCCCACCCCAACAAATCCGTCGCGCCCCCGCCGTCGAGCAAACCTGGGACGACGACAACTGGGAAGAAGCCGAACCCGTGCGTCGCCAACCGCTGCGCCAACAACGCGCCGAAGCCCGCTACTACGATGAACCGGAAGAGGCCAACTGGAGCGAAGCCACCGATCGCGACACCTACAGCCGCGACAAATACGACTACGACGATGCCGACTACGAAGAGGACTACGACGAACTCGAAACCGATGCTTGGAGCGATCGCAAATCCCAGCAATCCTACCAAGCCCCCCGCGTCAACATCCCCGAAAAAACCAAAGCCCCAGAGTACGAAGAAGAAGGCAATTGGTAAGGAGTGATGGGTGGTAAGTGATGAGTGATGAGTGATGAGTTGAAGACACTACACAATCACTCACTCCCTATCACACCCACCCACCCACTTTCCACTCATCACTTACCACTCACTACTCACCACTCCCTCCCCCTTGTCCACCCCTTAACCTTGAGCGATAAGCGTGTCTAAAGCTGGCGTTATTTACAATGACAATAAACCCATTGCCTGTCGCGCTGCTGAGGATTTGAAGGACAAACTGACGGATCGGGGCTGGGAGGTACACCTTGCCACTGGCGTGGGTGGGATTCTCGGCTATTCTCGGCCAGAAGGCCCCGTCTGCCACACCCCAATCGACAGCATCGCGCCACCGGGATTTGATGCGGATATGGCGTTTGTGATTGTTCTGGGTGGTGATGGGACGGTACTATCGGCGGCGCGGCAGGTGGCTCCCTTGGGGTTGCCCATGCTCAGCATCAACACCGGACACATGGGCTTTTTAACCGAAGCTTATCTGAACGAATTTCCGTCCGCCTTGGAATCCCTGTTGTCGGGGGACTACCAAATTGAAGAACGCACCATGCTGCAAGTGCAGGTGTTCCGCGATGAGTTTGTCATGTGGGAAGCCCTGTGTCTCAACGAAATGGTGATCCACCGGGAACCCCTGACCAGCATGTGCCATTTTGAAATTAAGGTGGGCGACCACGCACCTGTAGATGTGGCTGCCGATGGGGTGATCCTGTCCACACCGACGGGATCAACCGCCTACTCCCTCAGTGCCGGTGGCCCCGTGATCACGCCCGATGTGCCGGTGCTGCAACTGGTGCCGATTTGTCCCCATTCCCTCGCCTCCCGCGCCCTTGTCTTTTCCGACTCTTCCCCCGTCAGCATCCTCCCCGCCAACCGCGATCGCCTCGTCATGGTGCTGGACGGCAATGCCGGATGTTACGTCTTCCCCGACGACCGAATTTATTTGATGCGATCGCCCTACCTAGCGCGGTTTATCCACGTCAACAAGCCAGAATTTTTCCGCGTACTGCGAGAAAAACTGGGCTGGGGGCTACCCCACATCGCCAAACCCACTTCGGTGGAGTTGCCATAGCCGCTTGAGATCTATACTTGATCGCCCATGCTTGGAACACAGTGCCCAAACGAGTATCAGTGATTACAGGTACGGATTAAAAAAAGCTGCGAAAATCAGCCTGTATCTCTGTCAACCCCAATTGACATACGTTAATATACTGATTTTCCTTTAAGGAAGTATTGTATTTGCCACGAAATCCTGGTATACATACTTAAAGATTCGGTAAAGTCTTGAGTTAATTTGCGGTGTTTTCGTGTTGTTCTTCATGACTGACTGGTTACGAGACATTTGACGCAACTATCTTCTTCGCTATCCAGTTGATGCTATTCAAAGATGAAACTAACGCTATCGCAAGTTTAAGTAGACCGAGGAAAGTGAACTGTTTACGCATTGGTGACCAGCCCCCGAACTAGCTTGTAGTCCTTACAGGCGGCAATCCAGTACAGGTTTGTTTCCTTGACTTACTTAATCGACTTAGATCGTTAATAAGTCGATAACTCAATCATTTTTTTCTCAGTATGATTCGCCAGCATTAGCCCTGACGTGATTCAGTCTCAATGAGTCAACGTTATGAAAGCGATCGCTTTCAACTGTTTTGCAGTTAGGGTTCCTGGTTCAGGCGTTGAGTGTTTCGCTCAGCGAGAATTTCCTATGCTTTTTCCCATGATTAGCTTTGTTTTATACACAGCGATCGCCAAAAAAGTTAGCGAAATTTTTGCCAATTTTGCGTAAATCCACGATCTAACTACCGAGTTCTTAATTAGAACCGCTGTTACTACTGCCCTGAGTTCGTGCTGCTGCAAGGACAACGGTAGTGGCTGGAGATCGTGCGTTCATTTTGTCTGGATGGATTCGGCAAATCGGTTGGCTGGTTTGTCGTTGAGCAATACGCTTAACCCGTTCCTACAGACTGTTTCAGTGGATTGATTGGTCTTACTTGCATCTAAACCGACTCATTTTGATTAATTAGGGGACACTACCATGGCTACCAACAATCAAGCTTCTGTGACCAGCAACGCTGCGGCTCAAACCACCAGTCTGTCTGAATTGGGGCAATTTGCGACGCTGTATGACTTGGCGGATGCGATCCAAGCTCAGGCACTGCAAACCCTGAAGCAGTTTGCCACCAGTGCTGACTTTACCAGCAAGATGGAGCAAGCGTTTGGTGTGGGTAATGACTACAGCCAGTGGCAAACGGCGTTTGCTGAGGGGACTTTTGCTAACGCGCCTGCGATCGAAATTTTGTCGGGATCAATTTTACAAGGGGCAAATGCGGTCTATGCGGCTGAAACCAATACGATCTATTTTTCCCAAGATTTCTTGACCCAATACGGCCAAAACACCAATGCTCTGACAGCGGTGTTTTTGGAGGAGTTTGGCCATTATGTGGATTCGCAGGTGAATAGTGTCGATACGCCAGGAGATGAAGGGGAATTGTTTTCGGCGATCGTGCGTGGGGTGGATTTAAGTCCTACCGAAATCCAGCAAATTCAGCAGGAGGATGATTCTACTGTTTTGAATTTGGGTGTTAGTTTGATTGAAGGTGAGAAATCTTCTACATATTCTAATGGATACAAATGGGATTTTGACTCTGTTTATAATCGACTTTTACAAGATGGTAATAAAAGTAGAGTTCTTTTTATTAATGGTATTTTTACGCCAGAGCAGGGTTTTAAAACTCAGTCTTCTGAACTTGCAGGTAAATTAAATTTCTCATTTAATGCCGACCAGTTGAACTTTCATGTCGATCAGTTGAACCGACCATTTAATCAAAAAATCGAAGTTGGAGGAAAAACTTATCAAAGCTCTATAGATTATCAAGTATTTTATAACACATCAGAAGGCAATGCTGTTCCTGCCATGCTTAATGGTATTGCAAGAGGCGTGGCAATTGGCACTGCCGCATTCATTTTAGGTCAATTTTTAGAGAAGAAGCTTAATGCTGACGAATTATCAAAGATAAATTGGTTTGATACTGAAGTAGTCAAATCCTTTTTCATTACTAGATTTGGAATTAGCAACCTCACCAATGGTATTGCTAAACTTGGAACGGATGCTTGGAACTTTTTAAAAGGTATATTTGATGGTGATCCTAGTAATGATATACAAAATTTATCCGAAAAATTCAAAGCCAATGAATCTACTCTTCCCATGTTGAATGATGTAGGTTATATAGTTTCTAAACTATCTTCAGATGCAGCTAATGCCTTTAATGACGCTCAATTCGTTGATAAATTAATTGGGACAATCAGTTCGACTGCATCAATATTATTTCCCCAAGTAAAGCTGCTGGCAATTATTGATGCTATATATCAGGGAGTCATGATTGGATTACCTGAAGATATAAAAGAAGCATTTGGTCAATTTTGGTTTAGTGGAACAGATCTTAGTTTTGAAAATCTCAACAAAACATGGCTGCCAGATGCAGGAAATTGGTTGAAACAAGGGGAAAACTCCTTGATTATGGTTGGTTATTCTCAAGGAAATTTCTTTTTTGAGGACGCTCTAATAGATTTGAAGTCAAGACCAACAGTCCAAGTATCAGACTCTGATCTCTCAGATATTAGAGTTATTGCACTTGGCTCACCAACAAATTATTTAAGTGCAGGTGGAATTGAACAGTATGATGGAACGGATAAATATAATCTTGGTAAAAATTCAGATGATGCTATAACCAAGTTGCAATTCTCAAAGGATGATGTATTCTCAAAATTAAGAAGTCTGTTTGATTTTTCAGTGGCACTTTCTCAAGATCTTAGTCCACTATTATCTAAACATGATTTTAGTAATGTATATCTCAACAAGCCTGAATTAACAGAAGGAGTAAACAAGTTTTTCCAAGAATTACACCCACAAGGCTACTATTTCCCAAATGCGCCAATAACACTTTCTGGGTCTGCTTCTGCGGCAGGAACTAAAGATGATGATTGGATGGAAGGTAGTGGCTTAGATGATGAGTTAGGGGGACTAGAAAGGAATGATATTATTCGTGGCAATGGAGGTGATGACACCTTAATCGGTGGTCAAGGCTATGACTTACTAGATGGTGGTGATGGACAAGATACTGCTGATTACTCATCTAGCAATGACAAAATTATTGTTCAAGCAACACAGTATGCTGGCTCCGATGTTTATCGAGTTGAAGATGGGTTTGGCACTGTAGACACCCTAGGCAATATTGAAAGGATCATCGGGTCATCCCACAACGATGAGATGACAGGAGGGAATTATGCTGATGGCTTCTATGGAGAAAGCGGCAATGATTTCCTAGATGGTAGAGGGGGAGATGACGTATTAGATGGTGGTGATGGCAATGACGTGATTTATGGCGGAGATGGTGCAGATACCATTAATGGTGGAAGTGGAGTAGATATCATCGATGGCGAAGCAGGTAATGACGCAATCTATGCTGGTGATGGCGATGATTTTGTCCATGGTGGTAATGGAGACGATCGCATCGAAGGCGGGGATGGCAATGACATCATCTATGGCGATAGTGGTTACGGCAATGACACTATTTACGGCCAGCAAGGCGATGACTGGCTCGCTGGTGAAGGCGGCGATGACTTTATCAGTGGTGGCGATGGCAATGACCAGATCTATGGTCGAACCGAGAACGACACCCTGTATGGTGATGCAGGCGATGACTATATAGAAGGTAACGAAGGAGATGACTTCCTCTCTGGTGGTGATGGTCAAGATAGTCTGATTGGTGGAATTGGCCAAGATGCTCTCTACGGCGATGCCGGAGACGATCAACTCCAGGGGAATGAAGGGAACGACATTCTCTATGGCGGTGACGGCCAAGATAGCCTCACTGGTGGCACTGGAGCCGATACCCTCTACGGCGATGCCGGAGATGATCAACTTCAAG
>CAZJZR010000216.1:0-6344 GCA_964550475.1 uncultured bacterium | reverse complement strand
GGTGATGGGATAGTGGGGACGGGGGATGATTAATAAGTTTACCTGGGTGAGTAATGCGTCAATGTGATACCAGTCTGGAAGTTGGTGAATTAAATCGGAACCGATGACGAGGCTGAATTCGCCATGCGGCCATAGTTGTTGCGCCTGTTGGACGGTGTGTAAACTGCGGGGGTTGCTGAGTTGAGCGTAATAGTCAATGGTACCGACTGGGGATGCCGATTGCTGCCGAATCGTCTCAATCATTAATTTCAGCATGGCCACCCGATGGTGCAGTGGCGTTTGTTGCGGTTTGAAGGGATTATCTGCCGCCCAAACGGCGACGCGCTCGAAGCGTTGCGCCAGCCAAGTCAAAATGGCTTGGTGGCCAGCGGTGGGTGGATCGGCACTGGTGCCAAAGAGGGCGATCGTGGTCATGCCGTGGGGTCACGATTGGGGTCACGCGATCGGTTGCACAATGGATTTTAGAAGGGGGATTTTAGAATGGGTGGCAACCCGTCGCTGCCACTATAATCCTGGCAAAGGGTCGATCCTGGCAAATAGGTTGATGGCATCGGGTTGAACTCACGCAGATTCCTTTGTGCATCCTTCGTGTCTTCGTGCCTTGGTGGTGCAGGATCGATGAACCACGAAGACACAAACGCACAAAGAACTCACGTAACCATTCACATCCCCCCATAAGAAAAGTGTTGCGGGCTACGCCCGCTTGTTCCTCCCCTGACGGGGAGTGAACGGTTACGAACTCACTAAAGGGTGATTTCTGGAATTTCGGTGATGTCGGGGAGGCGATCGCCCCAAAACTCGCTCATCGGATCAACGGCAGCCGTGGCGACCCGCTGACAGCGCACCGCAAAGGGACATTTGGCACACAACGGACTGGCGGGCGGCACCTGTGGCAGATTGGGCAGGGGATCAGTTAACCAGACGGTGAGTTGCTGGCAGAGAGCGGTGAGTTCCTGACGGGTTTGTTCATGTAAATCGCGGTTGTAGGTGAAGCGAATGGCTTGGGGTTTAGGTTGTGGTTTGGCTGGCTGGGTCGATGACGGTGCCGCAGGATCGCTGGCACGGACAAACCAATAGGTGAAGCTGATCGCCTCTGGAGCCAAAATCGGGGTAAGGGTTTGCTGAGTTTCTGCCAACACAAACAGATACAGCTTGGTTTGCCAATCGGTCGCTAGCGTGGCGCGATCGCGGGGCTTGAGATATGTCTTCCAGTCAAAAATTTCGCCGCGATCGGGGTAGAGAATCAGCAGGTCATACACCACCGTCAGCAAATAGTTATCGAACGGTAAGCTGCGGCTATGTTCGCTTTCCCGCAACAGTTCCATCCCCCGACGCGGATCAGCCGCAGGCAAAAATAAATCGGGTGCGGTCTGCTCAAATGCCTGCAAACAATCGGCCAGTTCCCCATCCTCCTGGGCTAGGGGCGCGATCGCCAACCCTAACTCTCGCTGCTGCATCAACAGGTGAAACCGATTTCCCCAGTCCAATGCCGCTTGCAGATCCGGCGAGGGGGGGACGCTTAATTGGTCTAAGACCAAGTGCTGAAATTTACGCGGGCACGTCGTCAGCAGATTGAGATGCCCTTGGGACAGGCTGAACATGGATGAGTGGTAAAAATGGGGTGAATTACGCCGATCCTCTTGCTAGGGTTGTAGAGCAATCAGCCATTGTCAGAGCAGTTTATGGTGATTTTTTACTGGGTGATCAGTGCTGGACTGATCGGCTTGGGTGGTGTCCTCATCCTATCCGCGATCGCCACCCGCAGTTATGGATTGGCTCTAGTGGGGTTGATCCTCATCGCCATGGCCATCACGGTGTATCTCACCCGCGCCGAAGCCTATCACTATGATGCCGTGCAGCGATATAGCCGGGGGGATGTGAATGGGGCGATCGCCGAACTGAACCACGCCCTGAAAATTAATCCCAACTATGCTAAAGCGGCTTACCTACGCGGCCTGTATTACTCCGTCCAAGGTCACTATAGCAACGCGATCGCCGATCTCAACCAAGCTGTGCGTGCCGATCCCGCCTACGTCGATGCTGTGTATTACCGAGGCGTGTGTCAGCTTAATACCCAAAACTTTACTGCCGCCATTGCCGACTTCACCCGCACCATCCAACTCAACCCCAAACACACCCTAGCCCACTATTACCGGGGCACCCTCCACTTCCGGCAACACGACTGGGAACGGGCGATCGCCGACTTCGACCAAACCCTGCACCTCGAACCCCAATCGATTCTCGCCTATCAATACCGAGGATTTGTTCGCAGTTATCTCGGTAACCGGGATGGGGCGATTGCCGACTTCAGCGACTGCATCCGCTTGGCCTCCCACGACAGCAACCATTACTACAACCGAGCCGCCATCTGGTACAACGTTGCCGAATACGATGCCGCCTTAGCCGATTTCACCCAAGCGATCGCCCTCAATCCCCAGTTCACCGCCGCCTACTATGGCCGCAGCAACACCTACCAGCAACGGCAGCAAGTCAACGAAGCGGCACAGGACTATCAAACCGCGATCGACCGAGAACACCGCCAGCCCATTGATGCCAACGACGAACATGGGCTGTACCACCGTGGTCTCGCCCACCAGCACCACGGTAAACTCCAAGCCGCCCAGTTCGATTGGCAACGCGCCCTCGCCCTGGCCAAGGAACATCAGAACCAGGAAATGATGGGGGTGTTAGAGGCCATTCTGAATGTCGATCCAGAGGGTTGAACCAAGCCAAAAATACAAGGCCAAAAATACAAGGGCAAAAATACAAGGGCAGAATGGGGCAAATAGCCAAGCAGGTATGGGGGCAAGCCGATGGGATAGGTTCTAAGATTGACTGTTCGCATAGCCTGCGCTTGGGGTTCGCCTCATTTTCTGGTTTGCCCGTCGGACTTTAAGCCGCGTTAGGAAAGGGGATCCCGTTAGAAAAGGCGATTTTGAAAATATCTTGCTCTGTAACTGTTCATATCCCCCATAAGAAAAGTGTTGCGGGCTACGCCCACTTGTTCCGCCCCTGACAGGGAGTGAACGGTTACCTTGCTCTCTATTCGTTTTCAGTTGGAGAATACGTTGCAGATCTTTGTAAGTTGCAGATCACGTTAAGTTCTATACCTGTACAAAACAGAGATAATAGTGAGGTATTGCATCACCACGGTTAGATATGGCACAAGAGAATTCAGCGATCGAAGTGCAGGAAATGGTCGAACGCTATTTAGAGATTGGTCAAATTAGCTACCAACAGTATCAACAATTGGCTCAGGCAATGTTGGCCGATGAACAAATTGATGAAACTGAGCGTGATTATATCGATCGCCTGTTCAAAGCCATTCGTTCTGGGCGTTTGCGGGTGATTACTTAGTGGCTTGTTGAGGCTGCGTTCAGCCGTGCTTATCCGTATTTAAGGCAACGATTTCTAAATATTGACTGTCTAGTAAGACGGCGGTATTGTCAAATCGCACGACCCAAAACCCACCGGGGCGGAGATCGAGAACAATGCCCTCTTGCCCGACGGGAATTAAATCCGGGGGGCGGAGCATGGGCATGGGGTCAGCGGTTTTGAAGTAGCTGGGGCGGGTGGTGAGGCGGACGCGATCGCCGACAACAATCTCTCTGGTCATATACAGCACTTGTCATATCTATGAAGTACAGTCAATTCGGGCAAGATCCTCAGTACAGCTAAGGTGGAGTGGAGTGGGCTATACCCACATCACCCCACCAAAACTGGGTTATGCTTCCGCGCTCACCATTTGGTTTTCTTGCCGCAAATAGGCTTGGATGAAGGGTTCCAACTCGCCATCCATCACCGGATTAATTCCCGTGGTTTCCACACCTGTGCGGAGGTCTTTCACCAGTTGGTAAGGATGAAAGACATAGTTGCGAATTTGGTTGCCCCAAGCCGCTTCCACCATGTCACCTCGGATGTCGGAAATTTCCTTCGCCTTCTGTTCTTGGGCAATCACCAGCAGTTTGGCTTTCAGGCGAGCCATGGCTTTTTCTTTGTTTTGGAGTTGCGATCGCTCCTCCGTACAACGCACCATCAACCCAGTGGGGATGTGGCGAATTTGCACAGCCGTTTCCACCTTGTTGACGTTTTGGCCACCCTTACCGCCCGATCGCGACGTGGTGATTTCCAAATCTTTATCGGGAATGTCCAGCGTCACTTGCTGATCCAAAATTGGCATGACTTCAACCCCAGCGAAACTGGTTTGGCGTTTGCCGTTGGCATTGAAGGGGGAAATCCGCACGAGGCGATGGGTGCCTTTTTCGGCTTTGAGGTAGCCATAGGCATAACGACCTTCAATTTCCAAACTGGCGGATTTGATCCCCGCTTCATCCCCTTCCGACATTTCCACCAAATGGACTTTATAGTTTTGGTTTTCTGCCCAACGGGTATACATCCGCAGCAGCATTTGCGCCCAATCTTGGGCATCGGTGCCGCCCGCTCCAGCGTTGATCGTCAGAACCGCACCCTCAGCATCATAGGGGCCGGAGAGGAGTTGTTGCAGTTCCCAACGGTCTAGTTCATGGCTCAAATTGGCCAAATTGCTCGTGGCTTCGCTGAGTAAGCCTTCGTCTGATTCTAATTCCAGCAATTCCACTACAGCCTTGGCATCGTCCAAGGTGGCTTTCCACTGGTAGTATTGCTGCAAGTGGGATTTGAGGTCGTCCAGTTCTCGCAAGGTTTTCTGGGCGGTGGTTTGGTTATCCCAGAATTCTGGTTGAGCGGCGATTTGCTCTAGGTCTTGAATTTTGGCAGTCAGAGCAGGGATGTCAAAGATAGTCCTGGGTTTTACCCAGGCGGTCAGACAACGTTTCGACGCTCCGCTTAATATCCGTAATGTCCATGGTTGCTCTAAACAGGTTCTGATTGGTGCCAATTGAATACAACCCAACTGGATTTACCCCAATTGGGTTAACTGCGACTACTTCCAAGATACAGCATCTTTCATATCTATAGAGCACAGGCAATTCGGGCAAGATCCCGGCTGGAACTGCGGTTGAGTGGTGAGGACATCGCCCACGCCACTACCAAAGGAGCCAGGTGTTGCTGAATAGCAGGATAAATTGAAACGAAGTTTCAATTTATCCAACTCTTAGCTCATCTCTGAATTCAGCAATGCCCGTCCCAGCAAAAATAAAATGAGACGTATCATTTTCATTTTTGCGGCGTATCATTGTTTATTTTAATGTTGCGGTTGCGTCGTAACTGCCTAGGAGCGAAATCTAAGACGCGGAAACCGCGCCCCTACAAACGGGATGAATTCTGCAATTGTAGGGGTTGGGTTCCCAAACCCAGGTAGATTAAACAATCGATCCTTAATTTACCTGGGCAGTTACGTTGCGTCTAGTGAATGTTGCGTCTAGTGGAGCGTCACAGCTAGCTTTTAAGGTAAATCCCTAGGAATTTACCCTAAAAACAACCGTTGACAGAGCATTAGTGCATTTCCTGTTTCTGCCCTTTGCCCTTCCCCATTGCCATGGTCAGTGAAACTCAACTCCGCCAACTGCGGGCAGGCAATCTAATTACCTATCACGGTGTGCAGTGGTCGGTGATGGATCACAGCAGCTATACGGAAGATGAGGATTATTACATGGAAGAATGGTTGCTCCAAGCCAAATCCGGCAAAGAGTATTACCTGTTGTACGAGCGAGAAACCAAGGATGATGGGGAGCGATCGCAGGAGTGGTATATTGCCGAGCAACTGCGCTATCCGGTGATTTACGAACCGAAATCCAGTCAGAATTTGGTGCGATCGCTGGCACAAATGATGTTGTCGCATCAGGAACCCTATCCCCGCTTGCAGAGCCTCAACCGGATCTATGAATTTGAGTCCAGCACGGAAGGGGATTACAACTCGGAGGGCACACTCCAACACCGAGTGACCTGGGACTATTGGGATCAGGCCAAGTTATGGAATTTGGCGTTGGAAGCGTGGGAGGATGGCCATTTGGATGTGTATTCCACCCGTCGCGCCCAACCGTCAGAATTTACCAATTTGGTCACCGATGCCGATACTGGCTGGCGCAACACCTCCCAGACCGTCTCCAGCCGATCGCAGACTGCCAAACAAAACCATGACATTCAAGTGGTGCTGGCGTGGACGCTGATCGGTCTGGGGTTTATGTTTATGATCTCTGGGATTTAAGCCGCCCCATTTGGCTATCTTTAGTTTTGGCTATCTTTAGTTATGACCAACCCGCTTTAAACTGCTGATGCTGCAACCTTGCCCCTCATCCTCCAACTCCTTCTTCCTGGGGAGAAGGAGAGCTTTTCTAGCCCTCTCCCTGGGGCTTGTCGTTACCAACATTTTTTAAAACCTTTATGCCGCAAGCCTTGCCCTCACC
>CAZJZR010000215.1:0-6356 GCA_964550475.1 uncultured bacterium | reverse complement strand
GGATGTTGTTAATTTGCGGTTAAATGAAACATAACACTATTTTTTAGTGCCAATTCATCTTAATTGGTCTAGAGTCGTTTACAGAGACTTAAATTCACCATTAACCGACTGCCCCTCTTGGATCGGGTTGAGCGACGATATCCTCGCCCAATTCGTCCCGTCTGGATTTGCGTCTCGATGACGACTAGAGGCGCGTAGTGCGGTTCTTGGTGCGATTGTCCCCCACTAGCTGTTGCATTTCCTTAGTTGATTAGAGGTCTGAATCATGGTCTCGTCCCAGAGTGACATTTCCGCATTACCAGATTCCTCCACTTTAGGGAAATGGCATACGTTAGAGGCTGATAAAGCGTTGCAGTTGTTGCAAAGCGATCGCCAATCTGGCATTACCCCCAGCCAAGTCACCGAACGGCTCCAACAGTATGGCCGTAACGAATTAGAAGAAACCGGAGGCCGGACAGCATGGCTGATTCTGCTCGATCAGTTCAAGAACATCATGCTGATCATGCTGATTGCCGTGGCGGTGATCTCTGGGGGGTTGGACTTTTTAGATTTGATCAATGGCACGGGTAAAGCCGGAGACGTGCCGTTTAAGGACACGATCGCAATTATGGCAATCGTGGTTCTGAATGGTCTGTTGGGCTATGTACAGGAAAGCCGCGCCGAAAAAGCTCTGGCGGCACTGAAAAATCTCTCGTCGCCGCGTGTGCGGGTCGTGCGCGGCGGCAAAATCAGCGAAGTGGACTCCAAAGACCTCGTGCCAGGGGACGTGATGTTACTGGAGGCGGGGGTACAAGTCGCTGCTGATGGCAGAGTCCTCGATGCGGCTAGTCTGCAATTACGAGAATCGGCATTGACTGGGGAAGCCCATGCCGTCAGCAAAGTTGCGAATACCGAGTTGGCCGATGACACGCCGATCGGCGATCGCGTCAACATGGTATTCCAGGGTACCGAGGTGGTTCATGGTCGCGGCACCATCCTGGTCACCAGCACGGGCATGAAAACCGAACTGGGCAAAATTGCCACAATGCTCCAGTCGGTTGAATCAGAGCCAACACCCCTACAACAACGGATGGATCAACTCAGCAATGCCCTGGTATCCGGGTCGTTGATCCTGGTGGGCATTGTGGTGGCTGGGGGGCTGATTATTTCCGGCTTGGATAAATGGCGGGATTTGTTGCAGGTCTCCCTCAGTATGGCTGTGGCGGTTGTACCGGAAGGCTTGCCAGCGGTGATCACCGTGACCTTGGCGATCGGTACCCAGCGGATGGTGCGCCGCCACGCCCTGATCCGCAAGCTCCCCGCTGTAGAAACCTTGGGTTCCGTCACCACGATCTGTTCCGACAAAACCGGCACCCTAACCCAAAACAAAATGGTGGTGCAGTCGGTGCATCCCCCCAGTGGCACTTTGCGCGTCACGGGGCAAGGCTATGAACCCAAGGGTGAGTTTTACCGAGGTGAAGAGCAGGTCAACTGGTCAGACCATGCGGAACTGTCGGCCTTACTGATGGGTTGTGCCCTGTGTAACGATTCGATTCTGCAAGAGGAACAAAAGCAATGGGTGATTTTGGGTGACCCGACCGAAGGGGCACTGTTAGTCGCCGCCGCTAAGGCCGGAATTGAACGGGATCAGTGGTCGGCTAAACTGCCCCGCGTTGGCGAGTTTCCTTTCTCGTCTGAACGGAAGCGGATGAGCGTGATTGTCAAGGATGAGCACAACTGGCTGCGCGATGCCCACCTGACCAATTCGGACGCGCCCTTCATGCTGTTCTGCAAAGGATCGCCAGAGTTGATTTTGGAACGCTGCGATCGCATCCAGATGGGGCAGCACAGCCAACCGATTACCCCGGAGCAACGCACTCAGATCTTAGACAGCAATAATCAATTGGCGGGCAAGGGGCTGCGGGTATTGGGATTTGCCTGCAAACCGCTGTCTGAACTGCCCCCCGAAAATTCCGATGAGGCCACCGAACACGACATGGTGTGGCTGGGCTTAGTCGATATGCTAGATGCACCCCGACCAGAGGTGCGGGAAGCGGTACGCCGCTGTCGCACGGCTGGCATCCGCGCCATGATGATCACTGGGGATCACCAGTTGACCGCACAGGCGATCGCCGAAGACCTCGGTATTGCCGAACCGGGCGATCGCGTCCTCACCGGACGGGAACTGGAAAAACTCAGTTCTAAGGAATTGGAAGCCGAAGTTAATCATGTGACCGTTTACGCCCGTGTTGCCCCAGAACACAAGTTGCGGATTGTCCAAGCGTTACAAAAACAGGGCAAAATTGCCGCCATGACCGGAGATGGCGTGAATGATGCTCCGGCTCTGAAACAGGCTGACATCGGTATTGCCATGGGGATCACTGGCACCGATGTCAGTAAAGAAGCCAGCGATATGGTGCTGCTGGATGACAACTTTGCCACCATCGTGGCAGCGGTGGAAGAAGGTCGGGTCGTCTACACCAACATTCGGCGGTTCATCAAATACATCCTGGGTTCCAACATTGGCGAAGTCATCACCATTGCGGTTTCTCCCATCATCACCGCCACCAGTGGCGTACCCCTATCGCCCTTGCAAATCTTGTGGATGAACTTGGTCACCGATGGCCTACCCGCCTTGGCCTTGGCGGTTGAGCCAGCCGAACCCAACGTCATGGAGCGTCCCCCCTATGACCCCAAAGAAAGCATTTTCGCAAGGGGGTTGGGTCTGTACATGGTGCGGATTGGGATCGTTCTAGCGACCATTTCCATTGCGCTGATGATTTGGGCTTACGACTATACCCAAGGCACGCCCAACCCCGAACGCTGGAAAACCATGGTGTTTACCACCCTGTGTCTTGCCCAGATGGGACACGCGATCGCCATCCGCTCCAATACTCAGCTCACCATCGAACTCAATCCCCTGTCCAATCCCTATGTGTTGGCGGCTGTCTTACTGACAACGATGCTGCAACTGATGTTGATTTATCTCGAACCATTACGCAACTTCTTTGGCACCCACTACCTCAGTCTGAGTGAAATTGGGGTTTGCTTTGGCTTCAGTGCCCTGATGTTCGTCTGGATTGAACTGGAAAAACTGTTTATTCGCTGGTACATGAAGCGGCGTTAATGGCGACGGTATCCCTGACTCAAGCTCTAGCGACCTTAACAACGGGTGATTTTGCCACCCGTTGGGAGATTGCCAAGCAGTTGCCTACCTTTGGGGACGCGGCGATCGCCCCCCTGATTGCCCTGCTTCAGGATGTTGATGCAGACATCCAAGCTCGCTGGTTCGCTGCCCGGATTTTAGGTCATTTCCGCCATCCTGCGGTGATCACCGCGCTAGTAGACACCCTCGCCAGCCAGACCACTGGCGATATGCAATCTGAACTGGATGAGGACGATGAAGCCGATTGGGTGGATTTAGCCGGGGCAGTGGCCACCGCCTTAGCCACCATGGGCAGCGATGCGATCGCCCCTCTCACCCATCTGCTGACCGATCCCCAAACACGCAGAGCAGCCGTTCAAACCTTAGTTCAAATTCCCCATCGGGCGATTGTGCCCCCATTGCTCACCGTCGTTACCGATGAGCAACCTCCTGTACGGGCGATCGCCCTAGAAGCCCTCAGCCACTTTCAAGATCAGCGGATTCCACCGCTGTTGGTGCACGCCTTGGCTGATCCGGTAGCTGTGGTCAGACAAACCGCTGTGATGGGACTGGGCTTTTGCACGTGGTCGGATCTCGATGTGGTGGAGCTATTGCATTCGTATTTATGGGATCTCCATCTCGATGTCTGTCGCCAAACCGCCAATTCCTTGGGGCGCGTGGGTACGGTTGCCGCTGCCGATCGCCTTTGGCAACGGCTCCAACAACCCACCCCCCTCGCCTTATCACTCGACTTAATTCATGCCCTGGGTGCGATTGACCATCCCAGCGCGATCGCCTATTTAGCGACCTATCTGAATCAATCTCCCCCTGCTCGATTACCGATCCAGCAGGAAATCATCGCCACATTGGGGCGGGTGCAGTCGCCCGATCTGCAACCTCAAGTAGTGGATGTGTTACTTCAGGTCTGGTCAGACTCTAGCCGTTTGCACGACCAACCACCAATACGCCAAGCCATTGCCCTTGCACTAGGTCATTTAGGCGATCGCCGCGCCCTCTTGCCGCTCTTACAACGGTTAGACGAGACCAATGCTGCTGTACGGTTACACATCATTCGCGCCCTCAAGCAGTTAGATGTTCAACTTGCCCGTCAACTCCTGGAAAGTTGGATTGCGGCAGGCACAATGACTGAGGCTTGGCACCAAGGAGCTGCGATCGCCCTACAGGAGTGGGCACAAGATGTAGAGAGTGAGCTATTGCTGTAGGGAATTAGCAGGGATTTGCAAACAAATTGACAAAAAAATTAGCAAACCAATAAAATTCTCAACTCAAATTCTTAGCAACATCAGCATCAGCGATGTTTAGCCCGTCGCTGCCAACAGGTGTCCGGTGACTGGCTGTGAATCATGCAGGCTCGGCTAGCCATCGCCAAACTACGCCCAACAGATGTGACAAGGATCACAGGCCAAAGTGATCTAGATCACGGGAGATCCCTTGAATTTGAAGCCATCCTTCAGATGGTTTCGGCACATTTGTAATGAAAGATGAACTAACAGCAGACTAACTAACTCATCCAATTCTGCTCGGTCGTCTTCATTCTCCCTTAGTCCCCAGGGAATGCCTGTACCCCACCTGCCGGATCCTGTTCGGTTGACTACGATAGCGGTAGCATCTTACCTTGCCAAATTGGCAATATACAGGTCAATTATTTGAGATTGCTATCAACGTAGTGTTAGATCAACCGTTTATCCATTGGTTGTTATTGAAAGAACATCGCCAAAAATATCGCCGTGTCATGTGTGATGGGTTGCCGTTGTCACTGTTGACCTTGCCCCTCCGTTAATCCGTGAGATTAACTGCCGATGCTGGCACCATGACAGTTTGCGATCGCCCCCTTCAACTGTCCATCAAGAGTTCTGCGGAGTTTCTCTCAGCATCAATATTCATAGATTTGCTAATTGACCCACCAGCATAACCTCACGGTTATTTTTGTTACCCGTTTGTACTCATACGCAATTCATTCACGATTAACACGATTAATCAGTGACGGGAGAGTTTTCCTGAATGATGGTCAACTCCCCGAAAACTTAGTTGGAAACACTTGATTGGTAGTCCTCGATCGCCTCTTGAAGCGAGCGCGATCGGTGATGACCTTCAAACTCGATTGTCTGCAAAACTCTATCGGTTGACTGCTAGCAGCATCAGCCTAGTTTTTGCTGCGTTGACTCAGCAGTTCAAACGCTCACCATTACAACCTGCACCACACAAGATGATGAAAATCATGATGATGTTGAATTGGCGTAAACTTCAGGGCATTTGTATCGGCACATGCTTAGGGTTAACCTGTGGTGCCATTACCGATTGGTCAGGGATGATCACACCTGCCGCGATCGCGAATACTCAAATTGCCCAAGCTGCACCAAAAGCGTCGAACGGTCAAGTGCGCTGGATTGAAATTAATCTATCGTCTCAGCGGCTGTACGCTTGGGAAGGCAAAACCCTGATTCACTCCGTCACCATTTCCTCTGGAAATGACCAGAACCCCACACCCACAGGCACCTTTGGCATCAAGTCAAAACAGGTCAGCGGACGGATGCAAGGGGACAACTATGATATTCCCGATGTTCCCTACGTCATGTACTACAGCGGCAACTACGCGATTCATGGCGCGTACTGGCACCGCCAATTTGGCACTCCTGTGAGTAATGGTTGCATTAACCTACCCGTCGGTGAAGCGGAGTGGTTATTCAATTGGGCTAAGGTGGGTACACCCGTGGTAGTCCGGCGATAGGATCGCCATCAGAGCCGATCCAGTCAGGCGCATTGAAACTGTGCAATGGAACGAAGGTGTCGGGCGCGGGTTATGCCCACACCACCGCAAGTGGCTCTAAGGGATTTGTCAGTTAATTCTGTATTAATTCTGTATTCACAGGATTATTAACAGGGATACGGCAATGCCGTGTCCCTGTATTCATTACAGGAAGGTGTTTTTCGCCAGTCCCTAACCGCGAAGACGACTGCTGACGTAACCGTTCACATCCCCCATAAGAAAAGTTTTGAAGAAAAGTGTTGCGGGCTACGCCCGCTTGTTCCTCCCCTGCCGGGGAGTGAACGGTTACCTGCTGACGTTGCATTCCCGTAGGATAGGCGCGGCTATACGGACACGATTGGCATCACGATTTACTGGAATAGAAGCCACTTTGCCCCTATACCGACCAGACATTTTTGGCGTTGCTGAATTTAGGGATGAGCTAAGAGTTGGATGAATTGAAAC
>CAZJZR010000214.1:2212-6356 GCA_964550475.1 uncultured bacterium | reverse complement strand
CACCCCGCTAAAAGTATTCCATTATACAATTTTCACCCTAGATCCGGAAGAGCCGCAATTACTGCAATCGAAATCAGGAGATTCTAACCATGAAAGAAGTTATTTTGGTGTTGACTCTATTAATCACATCTTGTAACCCAATCAGTAAACCAGAGAAGTTGGCTGTGGAGTACATGGAGTATCTGAAAACTGGACAAATCAGTCAAGCCATGGGTTTGAGATGTATGTCTAAAAATCTGCCTCCACCAATTGAAGTGATTGATTATCAACTGGATAGTGTCACTTCCAGTAGTGTTCAATATGGAAAACCAATCAATCAAGTTATTTTTCGGATTCAAACATCAGCAAAAACAGCACGTAATAACCAAATCACTAGATTGATTGTGGAAACGGGGAAAACCGATGATGTTTTTGCTATTGAGCAACGGGTTTTAAAAGCAACAAAGGATATGGTGCCACCGGGCTTCCCACCACCGCCAAATATTGAGCGCAGTGATTTTACTAGGAATAAAGAATGCGTCTATTCAGTGATGCCTGGGATTGATTAATGGGCTAGGATATCTCTCGCTCTAATTGGATTTCTGTCGGCTAGATGATATTCGTCAGAAAATCACCTAATTGACTGAGTAATATTTTGCCGAGGAGTTTAAAGTGACTGCACAATTTGAAGGCTTAACCCATAACGATGTGGTATCGATCAAATTTGATACTGATCTCGTGATTATGGAGCATCGGACATTTCGGGTTAGCGAATTTGCAAAACAGATTGCAGAATGTGCCATTAGTGCGAGTAATTCAGCTAGCGAATGGTCAACTGATGGTGTGGCTTGCGAAGTCTTGGTCGCTGGTCAAGGTTGGCGCAGTGGAAAAGTTAGGATTAGTTTAGAGTTTTGTCCAGATGAGTTAGTAGAAACGCCTGCTACTGGATTTCCGCTGGATGAACTTCGCAAATCGATTTAATTGCCCAGTGCTGAGAAACTTGCCCTATGGACAAAACTCCCCGGATTCCGATTCCAACCGCAGTACGGCAGTACGTTTTGGAACGAGATGGCTACTGTTGTCAACACTGTGGAGCGACCAAACACCTCACCATTGATCACATCATCCCCTTGGCACAGGGCGGCACCAACGACATCAGCAATTTACAAACCCTGTGCCGTTCCTGTAACTCCCGCAAGCGCGATCGCCGCGATCGCCAATTTCAGCGGCGATATACCTAAATTCAGTAACTAGAAAAAGTTGTTGTGGGGGCGGCTTTGCCGCCCCCACAACAACTGAGATTGTGTTTGTGAATTCCTTATTTCGCTGGCACCGCGCAATGTTTGGGAATATACAACACCGGATGCCAACTGCCGCGCAACAGATCCCGGCCTAGGCTGGGGATCGACCAGTCCATCCAACGACTGTTGTAGGTGCTGTTGGTGGCGATCGCGCTAATATCGCTGTCCGTTGCACACTTGATCGTTTCCATCAGCGGATCACCGTGGCGAATCTCCACATCAACCGCCAGATTCAACGCAGTTAAGCGTTCCTGTGCTTTCGCCAGAGCCGCTTCCGCTTGGTCCATCTGGTAGTCCTTGGGAATATCCCGTTTCCCCTTCGTATCCAAAATCCACAGCAGGGTACACCGTTCAACGGTTGGCGACCCCAGTTTTGTGTTGGATTGCTGGATGTAGTATTGCAGCAGGTCTAACAACCGCTGAGCCGCATCAGTGCCGTTAAACGGAATTAATAAAGACCGCCACAAATGCCGACAGCGCAAATCCAATTCTTCGTTGGTGTAGGTGGAAACCAGCGGCGGACGCAGAGCCATGATCGGGATGGCTAACTGTTGCAGCAGTTGTTGGGTGGTACTGCCGAGCAGGTTTTCGCTCAGGAGGCTGCGAATTGGGGTGCCTAAAACCAGCAAATCCGGCTTAAATGCGGTGATGGCTTGTGTCAGCCGGGTTTCTGGGGTGCCAGAGTCCACCTGAACTTGGACATTGATTCCGGTTGGCAGATTATTCAAGGCGACAGAGAGGCGATCGCGGGTTTGATCAATCACCGCTTGGTTAATCCGAGGAATTTCCCCTTCTTCCCAAAGGGGAACGCTGTGATAGAACAGGATGTGCTCCACCCCACCCGCCGCTAAGCTGGGGATAAAATGCACCAAGCGATGGATGCCATCGTTAAAGTTGGTAGCGATGAGAAGACGCTTAAACATAAATTCACAGGATGGTTTGAGGGAATGGGTAACTGGTCATGGGTAACGGGAAAACCAATCGCTTCCGTCTGACCAATGACCCACTACCGCGTGCAGAGCCAAAGCCTCAAATTGTGACTAAGCTGGAGATCGCCAATGTCTACTAGACTAGGGTGCGATCGGTGAGGATCTCGTAACCCTCCTCGGTGACCAATACCGTATGCTCAAACTGGGCTGACAGAGCATTGTCTACGGTAACCACCGTCCAGCGATCGGACAACACACGGGTGATCTTGCTACCCGCATTGACAATCGGTTCGATCGCCAATGTCATCCCTGCCCGCAACTTCACATTCGGCATTTCATGGGTACGAAAGTTAAACACCGACGGTTCTTCGTGCAGATTGCGACCTACGCCATGGCCGGTGTAATCTTCCACCACCGTAAAGCCATTGCTTTCCACCCAATCCTGCACCGCTCCAGCAATATCCAGCAGGTAATTTCCAGCTTTCACCTGAGCAATGCCTCGGTACAAAGCCTCTTCCGCCACCTGCATTAACCGCGTGGCTTCCGGTTTCACGTCACCCACCGCAACAGTAATACAAGAATCGCCATGGAAGCCTTGGAAATAGGCTCCTGTATCGACTTTGACGATATCCCCATTGCGAATTACTTTTTTCTTATTGGGAATCCCGTGCACTACTTCATTATTGACAGACGCACAAATGGAGGCCGGAAAGCCGTGATATCCCTTGAAGCTGGGCGTGGCTCCCATTTCCCGAATCCGCTTTTCGGCATAGGCATCTAAATCAGCCGTGGTCATGCCGGGTTGAACCATGTGTGAGACTTCCTTCAGCACCGTGGCGACAATCCGGGATGCCTGCCGCATGATTTCGATCTCACGGGGAGACTTCAATTCCACCCCACGACGCTGTGGTTTCACTTGTGGCTGACGGGTGGGTTGGGAAAGCAGGCTGCCTAAAATATTCATGGAAAGTTGGATGGGTGAGATGAGGCTGAAGTTGTGAGCAATCGGCAAGAAGGCACTGATGACTAATCATTTAACTAATCATCACAAGTAACAATTAGTGATCCCTTACCTTAGTAGTGATCCCTTAGTGATCCCTTAGTGATCATTAGCAATCAGGAACCGCTGCATCAGTAATCACTAATAACCAGTAACAACCAGTAATAATTGGTAATTCAGTTTAATTCTAAATTGATCTTAGTTTACGTTAACAAATTATGAAGGAGGAGGGGAGAGGTTGTTGGCAAAGGTAGCTAGAATGTTGATTTTTCGTGCGCCCCACGCACGAAAAATCAACTTTAGAAAACAGCCTTGGCGATACACCCCAGCCAGTCCCCATCAATTTTTCTTGGGTTGGGCTTGCAAGCGATTAATTTCTGTGCCCACTTGAGCCAAGTTGGATTGGTAGGTAGCCAAGCGTTCCTGGGCTTCGGCAGAAACAAAGGTTCCGGGTGGGATGGCTTGCAGGAAGTTGAGAGCGGCTTGCCACTTGTCCCTGGCTTGTCGCCATTCGCCGAGGCTAGGGGATGGCTTATTGGCGATCGCCACCGCTTCTTGCGCCAAGCGGGTGGCATCCCCCAGATTTTCCATCGCCTGATTTTCCCGCACCAACCGCTCTTGCACAGCGGCCAATTCCTGTTTGTTCTTCTCCAACTCAATCCTAATTTGGCGATCGCTGCCCCGGATGGTCGGCACTTGTTCCAGGATGGCGATCGCCTGCCGCAAATTCGTTTGTGCCTGCTTCAGTTCATCCATACTGGTTGCGTCTGCCACCTTCGGCATCGAACCAGTCAGGCTGCTGGCTTTAGTGATTGACTCGGTTTGCTGGCTAGACAACCAATACATCGTGCCACCGTACACCGTCAGCAGCCCAGCCATCCCGCCTAACAGAAGAAAGGCTAAGGCACCTTGCCGCTTGGTTGTGGTCAATTCCT
>CAZJZR010000214.1:0-2125 GCA_964550475.1 uncultured bacterium | reverse complement strand
GGGCGTACAACGGGGTGGCGGCGGTGGGGGCACAACGGCACTGGATGCATCTACAGGAGTCGTCGTCGCTGGCGGTGTTCCTGGAGTCGGCACCGGGGTAGCACTTGGCACAGGTGGCGTATCCCAATCCCAGGAAAAATCCAAGGCCGGTTCAGTTGGTGCAGGTGGACTACTGGGTGGGAAATCCCCTGGAGCTAAATCAGCCAAGGAGGTTTGCACAGGCTCCGCCATCTCCAAATTCACCGCTGCCGGAGTACCAAAGGTGGTGGGCAGGAGGTCAGATTCAAAGAAGGAGTCGTCCAGTTCCAAAATCGGTTCTGGCTTAATGGGTTCGGTTGCTGGAGTTGCCGCGATCGCTGGCTCTAATTCTGGTTCGATATCAAATTCCAGATCATCACCCCAATCGCGAACATCAACGGACTCCTCCCCATCGCCCACCTCCGCTGGTGCCTCTTCCAATCCGTGGATAAAAGTGGGTGCTTCGGGCGGAGCCATCAGAGCATCTAATGCGGCTTCTGGTTGGTTGGGAATCACCACCTTGGTTAACAAATCACCTGCAAAGTCCTCTGCATCCAAGTCAGGTAAGGACAACTCTTCCTCATCGGGTGCCTCGATTCGTGTTGGGGAGTAGAAGCGATCGTCAGTTCCTGGCAGCTCTGCCAGTTCCACATCATCAGACAAGTTCAATGATCCCGACCGATCAACACTCCGGTCAGCATTGGGGGGCGCGGGAGGAGCAGGAGGAGCGACAAAGGAGGCTGCCGATGGATAGTCCACCACGTCTAGGCTAGTATTGAGGCCAAAATCCTCTGAGTCGAAGTTTAAGTTGAGTCCAGGAGAAGAGGGTGGTTGCACCGGATTGGGGCCTAGCAAGGCTTGCAACATGGCTTCCTCGCTGGACGGTTCACCCCGGCCTACGGAGGGCACTTGCGGCAGACCCAGTTCCGCATCCAACAGCGATAAATCGGCCAGATCAGGGAGAGCGGATGCAATGTCGGCTGGGGAGCGATCGGGCAGATTAATTAAATTGGGTTCTGTTGGTAGGGGCAAGCCTGTTCCGGATGTGGTGGTGAAGCCAGACAGATCCGTGGGAGGATGCATCTGTGCGTCCACAGGATTGCTGGGACTGGTGCTCATTCCTGGACGATCTAAGTCCAAATCCAAGTTGAAATCAATGTCTAAATTGGGTTGCGGAGGGGTGAGGTTCGCTAAATCATCCGGTAAATCCCAAGGAGATGGTTCCAGGTCTGAGAGTGGGCTGGACGCACTAACGGGCGGGATTTCCATGGAGGCATCAATGGGAAGCATCCCGGTATCGTCTGCCCCAAGCCCTGGGTCTAGCGATAGATCGGTGGCAAAAGCTGTCGCCCCCAGATCAACGCCTAAATCATCCTCTAATTCAATACCTAAATCACCTGCAATATCTAAATCACCGAGATCGGCTAAATCATCGGCTTCAGTGCTGAGGTCAGCCATGGCAGTATTGACTGCGGTTAAGTCCTGTCCTACAGCTTCCTCGATGAGGGATGACAGGGCGGCTTCTGGTTCACTGGCAAGGGTGGCCGAGTCCTGATCCTCCAGCCCCATGGCCGCAACCATGGATTGCGCTGAATCTGATGATGGAGCCGCATCGGGGGTTACTGTCGTCGCCTGGTCATCGGAGGAACTGAGGTCAATTTCCTCCGTCCAAGCGGGATGCTGTTCGCCAACTTGACGACCGTACACCACAACCGTAGCGAAGCGATCGCTACTCCAACCCGCCATTTGCTTTAGCCCCGTCATGCCACGATGAATGTATGAGGCGAAGGCTTCCTGGTTAGGAGCTTGCAGCGATTCCAACAACAGGTGCAAACGCCCTTCTTGCAGGGCCGCTTTAGCTTTGATGCCCCTCGGCTGTAAATAGCGGTTCAACAGTGCCGCGATCGCTGCCGGATCACCCTGTTGCAACAACCCAAGTAAATCATCTTGATTCATGCTTGATTACACTCCCTACACTCCCTACCAGTCCTGACAACCCCAAATCTTAGCGGGGACTTACAAAGTTGATTTTTATGGGTGGTTTGCACGAAAAATCAACGTTCTAACCAGCTTTTCAAACAGTTTTTTCAGTGATTTTTTCAGTGAT
>CAZJZR010000213.1:0-6361 GCA_964550475.1 uncultured bacterium | reverse complement strand
CGACAACAATGCAATCAAACATAGAGTTGGGAATGGGTAATAGGGAATGGGTAATCGGTTGGCTAGTGGTTGATGGGTTGCCAGACAATCAACTGGTTGTTCAGATCAATGATCAGATCAATGAAGAGTTGGGTTGTGTGGGGATCATGTCATCGGATGTGACGTTATGCCTCCAGATGTTACACAAAGGGATGTGCAAATAAATAAAATACCCGGCGTAGGATGCGTTAGGCTTCAGCCGTAACGCATCGTGTTTAATCTATGGGTACTTTATTTTCACGCTTCTCCCAAAGCCATACCCGTCTAGTTGAGTTCCGCAAAGTGTAGAGGCGGGTTCTGTGATCAAATTAACAATCCTAGTCGGAGTCTCTCGGCTAAACCCGCCCCTACAGAGATCTATGGCTATGGCTTAGATCGATGCAAGGAACCATCAAGACCTGGGATGGACATGACTAATTGGTTGACTAATTGGTCAACTAATTGGCAACGTTAGGGGGTTAACTTTACAGCCAATCACAGATCAAGCACACCAGCGGAAGTGACTCAACACGCTCTTAAGTCGATCGATGGCGATAGGCAGTGGTTGGTCTATGGTTTGCCTAGGGGCTAGTTGCGGGATTGGGGGCGGTGGGGGGTGCTGCCGTGCCGAGGGGGGCGGTGGTTGGGGCGGCATTGGTTGGCGGGGCAGTGCCGGGAGCAGCAGGAGCGGCTGTCGCCCCTGGACTGGGGGCGTTAGCGGGGGGAGCGTTGCCCATGGTTTGGCTATCGGTGGCCAATTTCTTAATTTGATCCTTGTACTGGGCGGGGGCTAAGGAAACGGCAGTTTCAAATAGGGATTTGGCTTCGTCTGGTTTACCCTGACGTTGACGCACGATCGCCTGTCCGGCGACGGGACGAAAATCAGTCGGGTTAGTCTTGGCCGCTTCTTTATAAACCGTGATCGAGTCTTCGTAGCGTTCTTGCTCGGCGTACACCGAAGCCAGGATCAACTGCACGGTTAACACATCAATGCTGCCCGGTTGATCTTTATTCGCCTGGGGAGCCAGTCTCAGGGTGTCTTGTAATAAGCCGATCGCGGCCTCTGGGCGGTTTTGCTGTAACAATAACCCGGCCATGCCCTGTAAGGCTTCCACATTACCCGGTTGATTGTTGAGAATATTGCGGAAGGCTTGGGCGGCTCCTTCGCGATCGCCCAACTGTTGTTTCGCCTGGGCCAACAAAATCCCGTAGCGGGTTTCTTGGGGATTCAACTGCGCCAGTTTCTCTAAGGCGGTGATGGCTCCTTTCAGATCCTTGCGCTGAATTTGGACTTCTAGCAGCCCGCGTAAGGCCGTTTGGTTTTCCGGTTCCCGTTGTAGAACCATCTCATAGCCCTTGGCTTGGGCATCCAATTCCGCCCGTTTGGCATCTGGAGACGCTGAGGGAGAGGCTCCTGACGGAGCAGGGGTAGTTGACTTAAAGGCACCGCTCAGCAGTGGGAGCATGGAAAACCCCACAAAGCAAACCAGCGCAATAATCATGACAATTCGGATAACCCAGCGACCGCGTTTTTCCACCGCAATTCCTTGAACTCTGTCTGCTAGCCACTATACTGCAAGCCGATAACATCGACCATGGCTAAATCCACGAAGAGCCTATCCTGCATGATGGATAACAATTTATGGCTCTACAGCTTATGGCTCTACAGCAACGTCTATGATGATCCCGCAAGGTGTAGGGGCGTTGGCCTTGCCTGTGCTTTGCACATAGCATTCCGGTTCTGATTTTCGGTCAAGTCATAGATCAACTGCCAGAATGCTTCGCCCCTAAAGGGTTATCGCTCCATTGGTTCAGCTCTTGACATGTGACCTAAAACCTTAATTTGACAACAATCGCACGAGGGGATCGCCCCTACGGTTTTGCGTATCGTTAACGGGAAGGGTTGGAGGGACTGGGGGGAATGCCGTCGAGGGAGATCAGTACCTCCATCACCGCTTTGACGATCGGGGCGGAAACCGTTGACCCAAAAGCATTATCTCCCTTCGGTTCATCCACAACGGCTAAGACGACATAGCGGGGGGCGTTGGCTGGCAAAATCCCGACAAAGCTGGTGATCCGCGCATTGCCGTATCCGCCCTCAGCCGTGGCTTTTTGGGCAGTGCCTGTTTTTCCGGCCACTTGATAGCGGGGAATCTGACTGGGTTTTCCGGTACCGTCATTTACCACCGCTGTCATCATTTGCACGACAGTTTGGCTAGTCTTTTGCGAAAAAATCCGGTGCGGCGGTGGGCGATCGGGTTGCCATTGCATTTGCCCATTGGCATCCACTAACCCTTCCACCACATGGGGCACCACTAAATTACCCCCATTGGCAAGAATGGCGTGCAGTTGAGCCAATTGCAAGGGCGTAAGGGATAAGCCTTGGCCAAAGGCAGCGGTGGCTGGCTCGATCGCCGCACTGACAAATTGCTCCTCGGTCTTCAGTTGTCCCGCTGTTTCCGATGGCAAATCAATGTCGGTTGGGCGACCTAAACCCAATTTTTGTAACCAGCGATAGAACTCTTTGCGCTTCAGTTGCGCCATCATGTGTACCATGCCCACATTGCTGGAGTACATAAGGATTTGGGTAATAGTTTGGCTACCCCTCGCTCCAGCGGAAGCATAGTCGTTATTGCGAATCGGCCAACCATCGACGGTGATTTGCCCTTCGTCATAGAACACGCTATTGGGCTTGATGGTGTTGGTTTCGAGGGCGATCGCCACATTAATCGGCTTAAAGGTTGATCCCGGCTCAAACAAATCGGTAATCGCCCAGTTTTTCAGCAGCGATAGGTCAGATTTGTAGTATTGATTGGGGTTGAACGACGGTTCCGACACCAAGGCTCGCAAGCCACCATCCCGCGCATCCATCACAATGACAACGCCGCGCTTCGCCCCATACTGTTGCAGTTGTTGCTTCAGTGCCGCCCGCGCTGCCCGTTGAACACGACTATCGACGGTTAATTGCAAGCGTAAATCGTCAGTTTGGAACAGTCCGGCTAAGGGGGCAGGCAAAATGGCATCATCGCCGCGATGGGTGACGCGGATCCGTTGGGTGGCGCGATCGAGCAAGTTTTGTTGGCTCAGTTCTACCCCAGTCTGCCCTTGCCGATCCATATTCACATAGCCCACCACTTCCGCAAACAAGTCGTTCTGTGGGTATAGGCGTTGTTGTCGGGGAGTCAGTTCTAATCCATCCAACCGTAATTCACGGATTTGCTTAGCCACGTCCTCCGAAACGCTATCACTGACTTTGATCCCCGTTTCAGCTTGACTGAATAATTTTTCTAACTCGACCGGATACAGTTGCAAAAGTGGAGCCAACTGACCAATCATCTCAGACCGAGGAACCTTAAACAGTTTGGGATGGGCGTAGAGGATATAGGCTGGTTGATCAATGGCAAGGACATGCCCCAAGCGATCGACAATCGGACGGCGAGGCAACGCTGGATTCATCAACACGCTTTGCTGCGCCTGGGCTTTTTGCCGTAGGGTTGCCCCATCCACAATCTGGAGTTGATAGAGTTTAGCGACTAAGGCCAAACTGCCAAATACCATCACCGCCCACACATACAGTAACCGCTGCGGTGTAGGGCGAATGGTGCCATTATCTAATTTTCCTTGGCTTGAGGAAGGGGAAGTCGTCTGTGGTTGACTAGCGGTTGGGCGAAGACGGGGGCGATCGGGGTTACGAGGAGAATGCTTGCTTCCGGTAGCGGAACCCTTGGGTCGAGTGGGAGGGGTAGATCGGGAAGCCATAACTCAACATCAACGCTCATGATCGGTCGTGTTCTCGGTCAATTCCCAGGCAATCTCAGGGATCATTCGGTGAGATTTTTGGGGTGAGACTGTCCTCTAATATCCCACAGGTACAGCCACAGGGGCACAAATTGAACTATCGCAGGGTAATCCTGATGCCTGCCCTATCAAGTTCGAGACGGGACGTTGGGGCAAGGTAGGCGGCAAGAAAATGGTGCTGTTGGTATTTTGCGGCACTAAACCATTGCGGGGATTCTCTGCTTGTTGCGCGAGTTGATGCTTCAACGCTTCGTTTACTGCTAACAAATCTCGTTCATTTCGTTGCAGCAATTCCAACCGATTATAGGTTTTGCTCCAAGCTTGCTGACTTTTTACGGTGAGTCCGTACAACCCTAGGGTGGCGATCGCGCCCACTAACCCTGCGCCAACAGCAACTCGCTGGGCGATCGCCAAGCTGGACAACCATCCTGGCAGTTCAGCTTGCTGGGGTAACACAGAAACGGAGGCAACCCCTAGATTCTCAGATTGCTTCGGTTGTAATCCGGATGGATAGGCCGCCTGAGCGAACCGAGTGGCGCGTTCAGCCGCACGAGCGGAGTAGGAACGGGGGCGATTCGCAACATCAACTTTTAAGGCACTAGTTCCGGCAGTGTAAGCCGTTACTCGATCCAATCGATCCAATTGACTACGACGACTGGATGCCGGAGAGCGCAAGGCGGCAGACATAGAACTCCCACTCCTACCAAACAAACTATAAGGGAAAAGCCCAATTAAACTTAAGCCAAACAATAAATTGTATTCACCGCTGTAGACAGCGTTGCCACCAATGCCAAGATACAGACCATTGCCTCAATGCAGTTCAACCCCAAGCAGTTCACCATCATACCGACAACAGGTAACCCTCAAGCCATAGTTTCCAGTCTGTAAAAATGAACTTAAAAATGAACTAAGTAGAACTGTTGATCTGATACAGCAGCGGTCTAATGCTACAGAATCTATTGGCAATTGTTTACAGAGAAACGACGCAGAGATCAAGGAATGAGGCGGCAATACTTAAGAAGTAAAAATTAAATATAACCTGCACCCTACAACTATTAAGTCAAGCATTTCAGACGTATAGCATTTCAGTAAAACGTTACTGAACTATCCAAGGTATAACCTGTAAATTGGCTACAAGCAATGGACTTAAGCATAGAGCCGCTTGCAGTGGCGTTGGCATGGCTCACACCACTCAACCTCTTTCCCAGTGCGGGTTTAGATTAATCATCTGTGCCGTGTAAATATCAAGACTGCTATCTTGAAGAACTGAGTAACATGACTTTTTCATTTGGTTGAAGCAACTAACATGGCAACGACCACCAAAGTCGAGTTACAACATTACGTCGTGGAGTCATCCACAAACCGCAATTCGGGCAATCAGCTTAATCAACCAGGGAACACGCCCAAACCCGTCAGCCCAATTAACCAATCAATTTGACCAATCAGGAAGTTTAAGCAGTTTACACCAAGATCTTAAGGTTAAGCACGGTTCTAGGGAACAAGATTTTCACCCAGTTTCTAGACGAACTTTCAGTACTGAAATAGTACAGAAACCACCCCTGATCAAAGTAAAATCAATGCCGACTGATTGACTCACTTCTTAGCGAACTTGTTCTTAAAGGCTGTTTGCAAAGATAGCTAGAAGATTGATAGCTAGAAGATTGATTTTTCAGGTGCGATGCAAAGGAAAAATCAACTCCTAAACCAGTCTCTTAGTAGAACAGCCAGACGAAAGAGCTTGATCAAGCCCAAAACTCCCTTAGCGTAAACATCTTTAGGGTGGAATTGAGGCCGGAAAGGTCAGTCAAGTTCAACAGCAAGCAGACGTTATGCAAATGTGGATTGAACAACAGCCCAATCCATCACCCGCTGCAATTCATAACCATGCACAGTGCTCTACACCAAACTTACATAGCGGTTTTCAATCAACTGAAGATGATTAAAGACCAATCAACCAGAGGCATCAGCGTCTTGTTGATCCTTCATAGATCTGAAAACCGCCATAGCTCAAACAATGCAGATGAACCACTGGTGACGGGGTGCTCACCAAAGTGGAAATGACTTTGCCATACAGTGATGTATGACCTGCCCCTCACGATAACAAGGCCGCTGTTAGGAGAAAACCTTCAGCTCTAAACCAGCTTCAGAAATTGATAGCTCGTTTGCCTTGGTTAATCGGAGCACTACAGAACAGACAATACAGAATAGTCAGGGTCAGGATATTTAGACCAATTGGCTGATTATCCCGACTGCACAACTGAAACTGTCCCCTAAGCTGCCTCAGTATAGACTAGATTTTGGAGAGATCCACAGAATCTTCAGGAAAAACTGGCATCTGGCCAATCTTAATAATCCTTGTCAATCTTATGGTCGAGATCGGTTCCAGCAAGCGGTTTGCTAGTCCTCCAGCCATAGCAACCCTTTTCCCACGGGGGGATGTGAACGGTTACACCGTTTCAAACAACCTCTGAGGATTTACAGCCCTTTGCCTAGGGCGTATCCAACAGTTGGGGGATACATCCGGGCGAATAGAATATGCCCGTTG
>CAZJZR010000212.1:0-6379 GCA_964550475.1 uncultured bacterium | reverse complement strand
GCCAAGACCGCGCCCGCTTAGCCGAAACCGGAGCCGATCAGTTTCCCTTCGCCGCTTTCCTCAGTTGCGCCGACTCCCGCGTCCCCGTGGAGGAAATTTTTGACCAAGGGATTGGCGATTGTTTTGTCACCCGCGTCGCAGGCAATATCGCCACCGAACAAATGATTGGTAGTTTGGAATTTGGCACAGCGGTGTTGGGCTGCAAGGTGTTGATGGTGATCGGCCATGAACGCTGTGGTGCAGTCGTCGCGTCCATGGGACGGGCAACATTACCTGACAATCCCGGCAAAATTCCCTCCCTAGTGCCGCTGATTTCCCCAGCGGTGAAGGCGATCGAATCGAAGGTGCAAAAAGAGGGCGTTGCTGCCGTGGGGAATGATGTGGAAGAGACGATTAAGGTCAATGTGAAACAACAGGTCGCCAACTTAAATCAATCCCCCATCTTGTCCCAGTTGGTCAAAGACGGCCAACTGAAAATCCATGCCGCCTACTACGACTTGGATACGGGCAAGATTGAGATCTTGGATGAGCAGAAAGCGTAGTCCAGAGGATTGATTGGTCGTTGATATTGGTTGATTGCGGATAGGTGGAACTGTACACCTGCACTGAGCAAATCGCACTGTGGTTGCCGAATGCCGGGTAACCGTTCACTCCCCCAAGGGGGAGGAACCAGCGGGCGTAGCCCGCAACCCTTTTCCCACGAGGGGATGTGAACGGTTAGAATGCCGGGATTTCCATGAATCCACGGCGATCGCGATTTGCGTCCCGAATCTATAGGACAACTGAGAGGGAGTTTGAACAGGGACGGATGGTAAAAACCACCCTCTTAACAGTCACAGGCTTGAGGACGGATGCTGCTTGGAGCAGAACCTCCCCCAAGCCTGTTTTTTGTTGCCGATTGAAGCGTCATAGCCAAGTCACAGGGTAAATCCCGTAGGGATTTACCCGTAACCCCAAACCGTAACCCCAAAATTGCCATAGCCTTTGTGTTGTAACCGTTCACTCCCGGTTAGGGGAAGAACAAACGGGCGCAGCCCGCAACACTTTTGCTTGGGGGGATATGAACGCTTACTTCGTAGTTAGTGTCCGTATTTGCTAGTTTTCCTAGCTGAGTATATTGACCAGTCAGATCTTCATCCGGCATTCTGGTTACAGAACCTCCATCAGATTGCCATCACTTCCGGTGCATCCGCTGGCTGCGGCAGGGGGGCAACCCCATTGTCATAACTTCAACATCAGGCGAGCCAACAACTATCAACCTGAATTTATCCCCACATCAAAGCCGCCCCAAATCAGAGCAAGCATTGGCAACCGGAATAAAACCGTTGCATTTGCGTGGGTAGTTGATATTAAACTTAGAGTAGCTCTGCCGCATTTTGGCGTATTTACCAACTTACGCAACCCACTTGGGTCAATTCATCGGTTGCCCATTTTCTGGTCTGCCTCTGCCCAACTGACTCTGAGGCAGGTTAGCATCAACATAGGTACGTACCCAAAATCCAATCACTCACTCAAGCCATCACCGACTTTAACCACTGTTCAGGAGTTACATCCAAACCTTCAACCAACACTTGCATCGGGGATATGCTAAGGATGGAGGTTGACGCTAAAAGTCACATGAATGAAGGGACTCTTCCATGCTGATTTGCCCCCAATGCCAGTTTGAAAATTCAGATGCGAATAAATTCTGTCAGCAATGTGGTATCACGTTGACAGAAAAAGTTTGTCCAGCCTGTGACAGTCGGGTTTCGTTCCAAGCTAACCAATGTCACAACTGTGGAACTATCGTGGGGCCAACATGGTCGGCGATTCTTTCCGGCAAAGTCAGTAAATCCTTATATGAGGCGTGCCAGCAATCGGCAGCAGCAAATGCCACCGCTAGTCCTGCTCCTGCGATTTATCTAGACCCCGACCAACGTTATCGGATCCTGACGATTCCATCGGCTGAACAGTTATTGCAACCAGAACTGCGGTTGACGGTGTTAGACTGCCAACCGTTTCAACTAGCACCCGCGATCGCTGAACCCGACACCATTGATGCCACATCCGAACAATCTCTGATTTATCTGGCTCTGCAAGATAGTCATTACCCAACCCTGCCCGGAATTCACACCGCTTGGATTGCCGAAGAGCAAGCCATTATTCTCTTAGAAGACCGCACCAACTGGCCACTGCTGCGAGACGCGCTCCGCGACCCCCAGATCAGCTTTTTGCAGGCGTTACATTGGTTTCATGAAGCGATACGGCTCTGGAGTGTGTTAGAACCTTGGCAACAACTCACGAGCCTATTACATCCGGAAAATCTCCGGTTAGACGAGGATCAGGTGTTATGCCTACAACGACTTTATAGCGATCGCGACTCTACGGGGCATCCACCGACAAATCCCTTGCAAAGCTTGGGTATCCTATGGGATCAGTGGTTGCAACCCCATATGCAGACTTCCCAGTCTCCATTTAGGGTGTTAGGGTCTCTCTTACAGGAATTGATCCAAGGCAAAATTGATCATCCCCAAACCATCCAAACCCGCATAGAAGACATTTACGCAACTGCATTAGCTCCGGAAATAGATTCCATCCATGAGGATATTAAAGATAGCAAATCTTCGATGGAATCCACTGCAAGTCTATCCACATCTCCTATGTCCATCTCCCAGCCAGAAAGTTCTCAATCCGAAAGTGCTAAATTGCCAGAACAGTTGACGACCGAATCTTCTCCGCAGTCCACAGTAGATCAGCCTCTAGTCAGTGCCGAACCTGCCCTGAGTGAAAATTCTGACCTCACTGCCCCGGATATTTCCGTTGGCTTGTTGGGTGGGGCAATGCGAGACATGGACGACAGTGACCAGGGTGACCCAACCATTGTCTTACCCATGCGTTTGGTGAGCTTAGAAGATGCTGGCCGCACGGACATTGGACGGCAACGGGATCACAACGAAGATTGTTTCAGCATCCAAACCAAACTCGAAAAGGTGGAAACGCCCCAAGGCCGGACTGTCCATGCACGCGGCTTATACATCCTCTGCGATGGCATGGGCGGACATGCAGGCGGTGAAGTGGCGAGTGCCTTGGCAGTGGAAACCCTGCGGAAGCATTTTCAAACCGAGTGGTTTAACAAACCCATGCCCACTGAAGGGGGGTTAAAGTTCGGTGGTGAGGATGTCCTACCCGATGAAGCGAGCATTCGCGAGGCCATCCGATCTGCCAATTCAGCCATTTATGAAGTCAACCAAAAAAACTCCCGCTCTGGCAGTGGTCGCATGGGCACCACATTGGTGATCGTCTTGATTCAAGATACGGCAGTGGCGGTGGCGCATGTGGGTGACAGCCGGATGTATACCTACAGCCGCAAACGGGGATTAGAACAGATCACCACTGACCACGAGGTGGGTCAACAGGAAATTTTCCGAGGGGTTGATCCAGAAATCGCCTATGCCCGTCCTGATGCCTATCAACTCACCCAAGCCTTGGGGCCACGGGATAATAATTTCGTCAACCCAGATGTGAAGTTCATGGAGTTGAACGAAGATACGGTCTTGCTATTGTGTTCTGATGGCCTGTCCGATAATGATTTGTTGGAAACCAATTGGCGTACCCATGTGGAACCCTTGGTGAGTTCCCGCACCAATCTGGAGCAAGGGGTTTCCCAACTGATTGATTTAGCCAACGACTACAACGGGCACGATAATATTACTGCGATCGCCATCCGCACCAAAGTCCGCCCCAACCTAGAGCAACTGCGCTATCACTAATGGAGCCTGATGGCTCAGTTTTAGGGTAAATCCCGTGAGGATTTACCCTGTTTGACATTGGGGTCAGTCCTAGGGGTCAGTCCTACGGAGAGACGATCAACAGGGACAGGATGGAACTAAGAGCCATCCTGTCCCTGTTGCAGCAGTAGCCGCGCAGGCTATTGCTGGGTTCTGGGTCAGATCGATTGCGGTACAGTGGTTGGTTCAATCACAGGTCGCTTGATCAGTTTTTGCACAGCCATCAGTAACTCCGATGGATGAAAGGGCTTACTCAGGTACCCATTCGCCCCATTTTTCAAGCTCCAAAATCGACTGGGTTCGGTAGGACTAGCCGAACAAATCAACACTGGAATATCGGTCGTATCTGGATTTTTCCGTAACTTGCGACAAACTTCGTACCCATTCAAACCGGGCATATCAATATCAGAAATGACCAAATCAGGATGAATTTGCTGAATTTGCTCTAGTCCTTCTATCCCATCTCCGACTAATTTCACCGTAAACCCATTCTTTCGGAGAAAGTCCGAAATCATGCGCCCTTGGGTACGGCTATCCTCAAGTAAAACAATAGTACTCATATCTCAGGACTTCTCCCAGAATGTTGCGAAATTAATCCGCCTGCGATCACTTCGCTTATTCCATTGTTCAGAGTTTTTGGATCGGAACAGGAATAATTTCTCAGGGTCTCTGGCGAATTTGCAGTTACAACAGATGGGCAATTCTCCGTTTTGTTACTTACAACCGCTTGGGGTAGGGTGGGCATAGCCGCCCCTACGGATCCCTGCTCGGTCAATATTCTTGAACAAATGTCTGTAAATGTTCTGAAAATTGCTGTAAGTAGGAGATGGCACAGGTACTGAAGTCCGAGCATTACACGGTTCACCTGTGTGGTGGAAGCCATTCATCTCTGCTGTAACCTTGTTCACATCTTAGGAGGTCAACCCTTTGGCAGACATGAGCCTGTGGGCTTGATCCGTCATGCGACTTTAGTCCTATTTCTAACTGAGACTTGGGGCGATCTCTGGGGCGAAAGTATCCCCATAAAGCAGCGATCGCCATCATGATTTCAGACAGCGATCGCTACTTATTTAAACTCGATTCAGGGTTAAACTTGATTCAGGCTTGAGTTAACCCCGATTCGGGCTTGACATCGACTAAGCGGCTTCAGATTGGTAACGCAATAACGTACCCCGTTGCCCCAAAATGAAGCCTTGATTTTCGGACATGAACACAATCTTGTACAAGTTAGACGGGACATTTTCCACATCCCGGTCTTTCTGCCAGGTTTGGCCACCATCGTTACTCACCAGCAGATTGCCGCTACCGCCGCCGACCCAAACTTCGTCAGGAGTACGATAGGCCATGTCCAGCAAACCCCAACTGGTGGAAAATTCTGGATTAATGGGATCAGTCCAACTATCCGGATCATCGGGTTGGTTGTACAGAATGATGCCGCCGCGTGCCAGCATCCACAATTGTCCATTCGGCGCAAAGCCCATATTCTGAACTCGCTTAGAACTCACCCGATTGTGGGGAGTCCATACCTGATCATCCGGGTTCCAAACGGAGTAAAAACTTCCAGTTGCAGATACCGCCACATAGCGACCGTCCTCAGCACGGGCGATGTTGCGGAACACACCTAAAGCATCCTGTGCCAACCCCTTCCAAGTTTTACCACCATCGGTCGTGCGGTAGATTGCCCCTACGTCAGTGACCATTTCGGCACTCCCGGCATCCAAGGCGACAATTTTGTCTGGGGAACCGGGCAACTTGGCACTGAGGGGAATTTCTTGCCAAGAACTACCGCCATCGGGAGTGTAGAGCAGCAGCGAGGGTTGCCCCACAACCCAACCTTCTTGACCGGAAAAACTGATGGAGGTGAGGCGATACTTATCTGTATCCAGGTCTAATTTACGTTCGTCCCAGGTTACGCCGCCATCGGTGGTTTCAAATAAGCTGGCGTTGGTGCCCACAATCCACCCATGGGAAGGATCGTCCGTAAAGGCAATGTCTAGTAAGTTAGCCTCTGTTGGTAGGCTGATGAGTTGCCACGGGTTGGCAGTCAGGGTTGGCAAAAAGCTGCCACATCCTGTACAGACCAGCATAACTAAGACGAGGGCGGTTAGTCGTGTGACTAGCCGTTGGCTCAGTTGACGAAGTTTCGCGATCGCGTCCATCAGATTAAATCCCATTAAATCCCCAAAATTCCAATTTAATGATTCAACTACTTTGATTTAACTACTTGATGTGAACTGGTTAGGTTGGAACTAGTTAGGTTGGAGCTAGTTAGGGACAAGCGTGAACATAAAATCCCCAGTCAAACGGTAGAGGCGATCGCAGTGCGCCCTTACAAATTTGTGTCTAGGTAGATTATTTATCGGCAAATCCCTTAGGTCTCAACTACAATGCAGGTTTCAACTATGGTTCAGGTATGGTGGTTCAGGTATGGTGGTTCAGGTATGGTTTAGGTTTCAACTACAGCACTTTTCAGATTTATGAAGCACAGTCAATTGACGCAGGATCATCACTAGGTAGATGGTTGAGTAGAGCGTGCTATGCTCACTCCACTGCAAATGGCTATACTTTGTCAGGGAACTGTTTGTAGTACTGGCTTTAGCCAGCCAACTGAA
>CAZJZR010000211.1:0-6387 GCA_964550475.1 uncultured bacterium | reverse complement strand
CGCATGGCGGTGAATCCCGGTTTGCCGGCTTGGTTTTCCAAGACAAACTCACGGGCAAACTGACCGGACTGGATTTCTTGGAGGATTTTCTTCATTTCGGCGCGGGTGGCATCGGTGACAATCCGGGGGCCACGGGTGTAATCACCATATTCAGCCGTGTTGGAGATGCTGTCGCGCATTTTGGCGAGACCACCTTCCACCACCAAGTCCACAATCAGCTTCACTTCGTGCAAACACTCGAAGTAGGCCAGTTCTGGCTGATAACCGGCGTTCACTAGGGTTTCAAACCCGGACTTGATCAGCGCACTCAGGCCACCGCACAGCACCACCTGTTCACCAAACAGGTCAGTTTCGGTTTCTTCGCGGAAGCTGGTTTCCAAAATGCCAGCGCGGGTGCCGCCAATGCCCTTAGCGTAAGCCATGGCGCGATCGCGGGCTTGTCCCGTTGCGTCTTGATAGACGGCAAACAAGCAGGGCACCCCTTCCCCTTGTTCATAGGTGCGGCGCACCAAGTGACCGGGGCCTTTGGGAGCCACCATGATCACGTCCACATCGGCAGGGGGCACCACTTGGGCAAAGTGAATGTTGAAGCCGTGGGCAAAGGCCAACACCTTGCCCGCCTTCAAATTCGGTTCAATTTCCTCTTTGTAAACGGTCTTTTGTACCTCATCGGGTAACAAAATCATAATTAAATCGGCAGCGGCGGCGGCATCAGCCACACTCAACACCTTCAACCCCGCTGCCTCAGCCTTAGCAGCGGACTTGCTACCGGGATACAGTCCCACAACGACATTAATCCCACTATCTTTTAGGTTTAGGGCGTGGGCGTGCCCTTGGGAGCCATATCCAATAATGGCTACGGTTTTTCCGGCCAGCAAATCCAAATTGGCATCAGCATCGTAGTAGAGGCGGGCCATGGGAAAATCTCTCCTTTCAGCAGGCGTAATCAGTTCACCAAACGTCAATTCACGTCCGTCAATTCACATCAGTGGCATCAAGTTGGCGATCTCTGATCTTATCCTATGAGGTTATGGATAAGGACAATTAGAGCAGAAAGAGTTTTCCCATAGGACTAACCGATAGGAATCACCGACTACGCGGACTGAAGACAATCAAGGGTTTCTGTAACCTACGGAGGCAGGTTCTAGCCCTACGGGCAATAGCCTTCGGCATGGCTGCGCTAGAGCTAGATCAAATAGGACTTTTCAAACACCCTCTATAAGGGTTGGGAAACCCAGCCCCTACAATACCACCCGTTGTTCGGTGTGTAGAAGCACGATTTCTGCACCTTAGATTGGGATACCTGAATGTTTACTGTCTGTTTACAAACTCTGCGTCCATCCGATGATGTTTTACGACAACAAATTCGCGATTTAACCATTCCCGGATTGTTGTCGTTTGATCAATGGCGACAACAACAAACCACCCCGACGCTGGTGGGGGAAGTTGGGGCTGTGGTGGTGCCATCGAGCCGTGCAGAGACAGTCGCGATCGCCAACGGCAAAGCTGCGAAAACCACTCGGCGGTCGAGTACGGCGGGTCGGGCATCCAGTCCACGCGGTAAAGCCACAGATGCAGTGCAGGAGGCTGCGGGTGCCACCATGGTTGCAGTTGAGACTCCGGAAGCGGTGGCCGCGATCGCCGATCTCAGTCCCGACAGTGGCAATGGCTCTAACGGCAGCGGTGCGATCGCCCCTCCTGAAAGCCCACCCACTGAACCAGTCGCAGTCACGGGTGTGGAGGCGGAGGTGCAACCAAAGCGCACCAGCCGTCCTGCCAGTCAGCGCGGCAGCACCGCCAAGTCGCACCAAAAAGCCCCCCAGGCTGATGTGACCGGGGGATGTGGCTCAGCCCGCCACAGTCAAACCCAAACGCAAAACATCCTCCCAGGGAAGGGTTGAGTGGTAAGTGATGAGTGGTAAGTGATGAGTGGTAAGTGATGAGTGGTAAGTGATGAGTGGGGAGTGCTGTTATCGGGGAGGGGCATTGCATGTACTTCTTAGATCTGAAGAGTACGATTGAACATCACGCCTCCCCTTAACAGCATTAAGGACTGACTCAGCTTACCCAAGAGGCACGCTAAATCAGCCCTTATTCTGGATGATCGGCTTCCATCGTCCCGATCTAACGATGATGAAAACTAAACGTTAATTCACCAGATGGCAGAGTGACCACATCATTGGTTGTCACGCTGCTACTCAGGAAATTGTTCGTAGTACTGGCTTCAGCCAGCCAACTGAAGTTGGAACTACAAACGGCATATTAATCGCTCAATTAATCGCTCAATTAATCACTCAAGATTAATCACTCAATGGCGACCCAATGTGGCCAAGCGCGACTATTCTGCGGTTGCCAAACCGGGTTCCGTGCTGCCACGGTTACGCCGACGGGTGAGGCTGTTGAACAACATTTGCCCGATCGCCACAATCAGGTTTCCTTCCAGTTCTTTGAACATGGCCATGTTCATCCGGAAGGCATCATTGGCTTCATCGACGATGCGATCGGCCATGGCTTGATCAATCGGCAGGCTGTCCATTGCCGCCCGATATTTCACCTTGAAGGCTTTTTCATCGGCAATGTCTTGGAATTCGTAGAATGCCGTACCGCCATCGGTGAGGTTCATCGCCTTCTGAGCAATGGTCTTGAGGATTTGACCACCGGACAAATCACCCAAGTAACGGGTGTAGCACTGGGCGACCAACAGTTCTGGCTGGGTAGCCGAAACTTCCCGAATCCGCGCCACATAAGCTTGACAAGCTGAAGATGGGCTAATTTGATCGCGCCAACCCGCACCATAGTAATAGTGCAAGTCCTTCTCCAGACTGGCCTTACGGTTCAATTCTGGGAAATAAACTAAAGACAGTACTGGATGCTCCCGATGCCGTTCCATTTCCTCTTCCATGGCGGAATAGACGAAATAGAGGTTCGCTACCAATTTGCGATAGGAGTTTTTCTCTACCACTCCTTTGAGGAAACACATCACAAATCCGGTGTTTTCAGCCATGGTGTGGGACTTCTTAGTACCTTCCCGTAGCTTTGTGGCCAGATTGCCATTGCCGTCCTGAACTAAGGTTGCTCCATTACTGCTCATACTAAAAATTTCCCAGCTCCAAAACTCTAGTAATTGGCTTGATTTCCAAAATGATCTAGAAAAACTGTTCAGGTGCAACTTTATTGACGGGTAAACCCAAAATAAAGTTGAAAATTCACCTAATTGCCTAGATTAGACTAGATTTGATGAGAGTTGTGATTAAGATTTGTCAAGGGATTGGTTCGGCCACCCGGTTGCCTGGGAATGCTAAACATTGCCCGTAGTTAGCGATCCAGTAGTTAGCGATCCAGTAGTCGGGAATCCAGTAGTCGGGAATCCAGTAGTCGGGAATCCAGTAGTTGCCCATGTTGACAATTATTTTAAGATCAAAGCCGATGACTGGCGGATCAGCCCTCTGAACGGCGTGCGTTTCCGTGGGGAGTTGATTACGGTATACTAATTGCCGCCTTTCACGCTTGCTGACCAAAGGTTTGACTGGATAGACATTGCAGCTTTCTCACTGATCCACCTCTCCATGGCCTATACCTACAACTTTCCTCGCCCCGGATTAACGGTTGACTGTGTGGTTTTCGGTTTGGATCAACAAAATACGCTCAAAGTGATGTTGATCCAGCGCAATCTCCCCCCTTTTGAGGGACGATGGGCGTTACCCGGAGGCTTTGTCCGGATTGATGAATCGCTGGAAGCAGCGGCCTTGCGGGAATTGCAAGAAGAGACGGGCATTGAACAAATTTTTCTAGAGCAACTCTATACCTTTGGCGATGTCGATCGCGATCCGCGTACCTATGGCGATCCACCACAGCGCGATCGCATCGTCACCGTCGCCTATTACGCCCTGATTAATTTGGTCGATCATCCAATCCAGGCCAGCACCGATGCCAGCGTCGCTCAGTGGTTCCCGATCAATCAATTACCCCCCTTGGCCTTTGATCACGATCGCATTTTCACCGTTGCGCTGAAACGGTTGCAAGGCAAGGTGCGGTATGAACCGATTGGATTTGAACTGTTACCGAAAAAATTTACCCTAACCCAATTGCAAAAACTCTATGAAACGGTGTTGGGGCAAGAATTAGACAAGCGCAACTTCCGCAAAAAATTCCTGAAAATGGATCTGCTGATTCCCTTGGATGAGTTGCAAAAAGATGTACCCTATCGCGCCGCTCGCTATTACCAATTTGACGAAGCGAAGTATCAAACCATGAAGGAAAAAGGCTTCAATTTTGAGATTTGAGGTACAGGGCATAACCGTTCACAAGGAAATGCCCGGAGTTTGCCGCTCCTGGAAGTAGGCGACTTGGGCACGGTTGAGGCTAACCAGATAATTGCGGACTTCCGACCTGATCTAGACTTTCCTTTCTCAAGGATGCCTAACCTGAGCAGAATCGTGTTCATCAATCAGCCAGATGGAGCCAGATGCCGAGATCGACGGATTGCCCTAACCCATTGCCGCCGCCATCCAACCTTGGATGGTCTCCACCACCTTGTCTACAGCGATATCCTGAGATTGACGGGTGGCGCGTTGCACCACTTCCACCTTGCCATCTTTCAGCGATCGCCCCGTGACAATCCGATAGGGAATACCGATCAGATCCGCGTCTTTGAACTTTACGCCCGCCCGTTCGTTGCGGTCATCCAGCACCGTTTCAATCCCCGCTGCATTTAGATCGCGGTACAACTTTTCAGCGGTTTCCACTTGGGCGGTGTCGGTGAGGTTGGGGATGACGACGATCGCGTGGTAGGGGGCGATCGCCACAGGCCAGATGATCCCATCGGCATCGTAGGACTGCTCCACGGCAGATTGCGCCAACCGAGACACGCCAATGCCGTAGCAACCCATCACCATCGGCAGTTCTTCGCCTTTTTCGTTGGTGTAGTTGGCATTCAGCGACTGGGAATACTTGATCCCCAGTTGGAAAATGTGCCCCACTTCAATCCCACGGGCAGATTGCAGGGTTTGGCTGGGGTCATGGATGGCGCGATCGCCCACCGCTGCCTTCCGCACATCCACCACGAGTTTGGGTAACTCAAACTCCTTACCCCAGTTGGCTCCGACAACGTGGGCATCCACCTGATTGGCTCCGGTGACAAAGTTCTGCAACTCCACCGCTGTCTTGTCCACCAGGCGGAGGAACTTGCCGACGACAGTGGCCTTGTCACCCTTACCGCTGGCCTGGATGTAACTGTCAGCCAAATCAGGGGCAATGTAGCCCAAGGGTAAGGGTTGCGCCGCCCATTTTTCTTGGGCGGCACTATCAGGAACGGTCAAGGCCAGGATGTTTTTGCCGCCGTATTGTCCCGCTAGTTTGGTCAACTCGTTCTGCAACTTCACCTCGTTGACATCCTGATCCCCGCGAATGCTGACGATCGCCAGCACCGTCGTGCCATTGTCAAACACCACCTGATACAGCACATTCTTCACCACTTGGGTGGCAGAACACTGGAGCGACTCGCACAATTTGGCGATGGTGTCGGTGCCGGGGGTGGGGCGTTGTTCATAGCTGCTGAAGGGGGACGGCACGGCCTCGACAGGGAGGGAAATCGCCTTCTCGACGTTGGCGGCGTACTTGCCATCCTCGGTGTAGAGGATTTCGTCTTCCCCAGCATCCGCCAGCACCATGAACTCCTGGGAGCCGGAACCGCCGATCGCCCCAGAGTCCGCTTCCACCGCTCGGAACTTGAGGCCGCAGCGGCTAAAAATGTTGCGATAGGCGCGATCCATGTCCTGATAGGTTTGCTTCAGGCTGGCTTCGTCCACATGGAAGGAGTAGGCATCCTTCATGATGAATTCCCGACCGCGCATCAGGCCAAACCGGGGGCGGATTTCGTCGCGGAATTTGGTCTGGATTTGGTACAGGGTGACGGGCAGTTGGCGATAGGAGCGCACCATGTCACGGGCGATCGCGGTGATCACTTCCTCATGGGTCGGCCCTAAGCCCATTTCCCGCTGTTGGCGATCGACCAAGGCAAACATGATCCCTTCCGCTTGGGTGTAGGTGTCCCAGCGTCCGGTTTCCCGCCACAGTTCCGACGGTTGCAGTTGCGGCAACAGGCATTCCTGAGAGCCGACCGCGTTCATCTCCTCCCGAACAATTTGCGAAACCTTTTGCAACACCCGCCACATCAACGGCAGATAGGCATACACCCCACTGGCAATGCGGCGAATGTAACTCGCCCGCAGTAACAATTTGTGGCTAGGAATCTCTGCCTCTGCCGGATCTTCCCGCAAGGTGACAAAGAGCATCTGAGACAGTCGCATTACCGCTACTCCGCTGGATGAGGTGCTATCCCAGTCTAAAATAAGCTGACAGCGATGACTCAATTGCCCCAGCGAATTT
>CAZJZR010000210.1:0-6388 GCA_964550475.1 uncultured bacterium | reverse complement strand
ACTACCGGAATGCTTCGCCCCTACGTTGGGCAACACAAATTTAATTAGAACCAGTGATTATTCACTGCCGCAGCGATTCCGTAACATCCCCTGTCTATCATGGCTGGGAGCAGAGGGGGCGGTGTGCAAATTACCACTCACCGCCTCAGCCTCTCTTACCGCATATTGCGTTTCCGTTCAGCTTTAGGATCGCGCGTGCCTGCCATGGCCAGTTCCGCATCCATCAGGGTTCGTCCCGTGGCGGCAAGGTAGACATCATCGAGGCTGGGGCGCGATTGGGCAATGCTGAAGATGGGCAGTTGAGCCTGTTGCATCACCTGTTGCACTTGCGTCAGGGTGTCGGGTTGGGCGGTGACGACCAAATTCAGCGAGTTGCCCTGAGCCGTGTTGATAATTACATCTTGAACACAGGTGAGGGATTGCAGCATGGTTTTGGCTGCGATCGCTTCTTCTGCTGTGGCAAATTCCCGCAACCGCAGGGTGATGCGATCGCCCCCCACTCGGTCTTTCAGTTCTGAAGGTGTCCCGGTAGCGATCACGGTTCCTTGATCAATAATTGCCACGCGATCGGCGAGGGCATCGACCTCTTCCAAGTAATGGCTGGTCAGTAAGACGGTAATGCCATCATTCCGCAACTGCCGCAGAAAATTCCAGACTGTCACCCGACTTTCAATGTCTAACCCGACTGTCGGTTCATCCAGAACCAGCACAACTGGTTGGTGGAGCAATCCAGCCGCCAGATCCAACCGCTTGCGTAAACCGCCGGAATAGGTGCCAATGCGGCGATCGATCCAATCCTCTAAGGCCAATAGCTTGACTGCACGGCTAATCCGTTCTGTGGCGATCGCGCTGGGCAGGTGGTACAATGCCGCTTGCAATTCCAGCAGTTCCCGCCCTGTCAACACCTTATCCAACGCGACTTCCTGGGCAACGTAGCCGAGCAATTGCCGCGCCATCCGGGGATCATCCAACACAGATACCCCAGACACCTCAATCCGGCCACTGTCTGGCGTAGTCAGCGTACACAAACAACGGATGGTGGTAGTTTTTCCGGCTCCATTCGGGCCTAATAGTCCAAAGATTTCCCCTGGTTCAATTTGCAGTGACACATCTTTCAGCGCGTCAACGGTGCCATAACGTTTTTTCAAGCCCTGAATCAGCACAGCGGGAGGGGTGGCAGACATAAGCGGCATCTAAAGACAACAGAAATTAATCGAAGTTAATACATTTCAATATATAGCCGCTTGTGATGGTGTGAACAGCATCCCCACCTCTCCACCAGTTATCCAACTTGGAGCCAAGTTGGATCCACTGCTGATAGCCGCTGTTGAAGTCATCAGATATCCAACTCAGATATCCAACTCAAATATCCAACGTTGCGTTAAGACCCCGGCAGATAGCAACTATCATCGCCTTTGACCTGAATATGTACATTCCAGGCTTCTCCATACTCCGCTGCTTGGAATGTCCCTACAGCGATATTCGACTCATAGGGTTGCAGTAGCAGTGGCCCATGAATTACGTCGCCATACACATTTTGGGCGGAGTAAATCCGGGCGTAAACGCAAACCCGTTCAGCGTAACCGTTGGTGACCAAAAACCGCACGCCGTAATTCCAACCGTCGTCATCCAGCAAATCCTGGTTCGTAATCGTTAGATTATCCGTGTATTCCGTTGCGATCGCCGCCTGTGGTGTTGTCCCTGCGATCGTCAACAGCAGCAATAACGGGATTAACCATGCCCGTTGCATCGCTCGTTTCATCCCAATCACCTCCCGCGCCAAGCCACCCTAGCTGCTGGTTGCCGCAGCCAGAGGCAGGGTGATGCCATACCGAAATTCAGTATGCGAAGGGATCCCTATGTTTTAATTATAACTTTGTCGAGGGAGGAGGGTGGAGGGTGAATAGTGGATAGTGAATGGTGAATGGTGAATAGCTAAATGGGTTGCTCCGCCTGTGTTTGATGGTATAAAAATGAACTTTATTCTTTATCCTTGGATGGGTCAGCTTAATGGGTTAAGCTGGCAAATTGGCGAAGATCTGACCAATTAGTTCTTTGGCTTTGTTGTCTAGCTGTTCCCAGTCCACCTCGCCCTGCTCATTGAGCAAGCGCGTATCAATTTCCACGAGGGGATGGGATTCTTGGGAATCTAGCGCATAGTTGCGGCAACAGAGGCTATAGCAGAGTTGCCAGAGATCTACCTCAACGGTCTGCTCCCCGTTTTGTAACGACAGCACATAGCCGGGATAGGATTTAGGGAGTTGTTCCAGGGTTTGGGCGATCGCTGCTGCCGCTTCCCCTGTGGCGGTTTCCAACTCTGACTGCAACAATGCCACTCGTGTTTTAACTTCCTCCGTCGTTCCCTCTGGCCACAACGCTACGGTTTGGTAGTCACCACGCCATGTCGAAATTTCTAACTGTTTACGAATATTATCAATCACCCGGATCAGGGCGGGTTGCATCAGAATTTCAGCTTGTTGCCAAGCCGTTTGATCAGCAAATTTAGGGGTTCTGGCCATAGGATAGTGTCGTCAGGAGGAACCTGTGCCATAAGATTACGTCATTACGGTTCATTCTGTCCTCACGAACCCATCCTTGTGGACGTACCGCATCCATACCTAATCCATACCTAATCCTTAACTGATTCTTAGCTGATACTTGACATTTGATCTTTAGACATTGCAGATGCAGTTCAATTGCAATTGAAACGGGCTGCAACCTTGCAATGGTTGTCCAACAGTTATCCAGAACAGGTCATAACCATGAAATTACGCCGACTATTTGTTTTGTTGGCCGCTGCTGTCTTTTTGTTGATTTCGATTCCATCTGCGGCCAAAGCCAACGAAGCATCGACAGTAACCAATGCCACCAAATTCCTTCAGGAAGTGCGTTCCAGTAATGCTACCCGGATTCCTCCTGGCCTATTGCGGCAAAGTCAAGGGATTGCCGTCATCCCCGGTGTGGTCAAAGCAGGCTTTATCTTTGCCGGACAGCGGGGGCGCGGTCTGCTAATGGTGAAAGATTCGGCTAAAAAATGGACAAATCCCTCCTTTGTCAGTTTGACTGGGGGGAGTGTTGGGTTCCAAGCGGGGGGACAGTCCAGTGATGTGGTGTTGTTGCTGATGACCCAACGCAGCATTGATGGCATTACCAGTGGTAAGTTCACCTTGGGGGGTGATGCCGCGATCGCCGCAGGTCCTGTCGGGGTCAGCAAAGGAGCCGCCACGGATGTGGGTGGAGCCGAAATTCTTTCCTATTCCCGCAGTCGTGGGCTGTTCGCTGGCGTATCCCTCAACGGATCGTCGATTGAAATTGACAAAAACGCCAACGAAAAATACTACAACCGCAAAGGCATCACTGCCAACGATATCTTCAACGACTACAAGCTAGTTGCTCCACCTGAAATCGCTGGATTCAAAGCAGCGGTAGAAGCTTCGGCTTCTTAAGTTGGCCTACGGGTGTTGTCAACTTGCTGGTTGAAAAACCACAAGACGGACTATCCAATTTCTGATCTCGATGATCCCCAGGCGATGCTTGCCCGATCGGGACTGGGCAAATTGAAGCAGGGGCAACCACAACTTGCGGAAAAATAATATCCCGGTGTTCGGTGTCAGGACACGGCAATGCTGTGTCCCGACAATTCCCAGCATGGGTAGTTTATTGATTTGCAGATCCCAACGTGGTTGCCCCTTTAATTTGCAAAAATTTGCAAAGCTACGAAAAGATAAACCCTGTCCAAGTTGAGAACTGGAGATTTTCCCTAATTACTGCTGTAATTACTCAGGTAGATCAACTCAGGTAGATCAACGCTGGATTGTTTGTTCTACCAGGGTTACGGACACCTTGGGATCAGTCTGTAGGGGCGCGGTTCCCGCATCCTAGATTTCGCATCTCAGCAGTTACGATCTGACAATGGAGGGTATCTGTCTTCACTAATCTCCTTGCTGTCCAGAGATCGATCTGTCCAGAGATCGATCTGTCCAGAGATCGATCTGTCCAGGAAGAGGGAAAATCGACAAAGGAATCTGCAAATAAATCTGCAAATAAATAAAATACCCAGCGTAGGATGCGTATAGCCTCCGGCATGGGCTTTGCCTAAAGGCTTCAGCCGTAACGCATCATATTTAAATATGGGTATAAATATGGGTATTTAAATATGGGTACTTTATTTTTACGCTCCTCCCAAAGGTATACATCGCGTCAGGATTAACTCTTCCCTCCTTCCCACTCACCACTTCTCTCTACTCCTTCGGCCACGGAATTGTCGTATCCATGGCGAGGTGTTGGGAGAGGATGGCGGCTCCGTGCCGGTTGATGTGGCTGGGGTCGGCGAAGTCGCTGTCGCGGGTAAGGACGGTTTGGCTGAGGTCGCGCAGCAGGAATCCGGTTTTGAGGGATTGGCTGAGCAGGTATTCCCGGAACCGTTGTTCGTATTGGCGGCGGGTGGGGTCGAGGTGGCTGGGGGAGAGGGGCAGGTTGATGAAGACGACGGGGATGGCTTTGTCGCGGGTGTATTGCAGCAGGCTGGTGAGGGCTTCGGTTTGGGCACCGTCTAGCTGGAACGGGATGTAGTCGCCATCGTAGCTGCCGGGGACACGGGGAAAGCGGCGGTAGTAGGTGCTGGGATCAAAGCGACTGGAGGCGGGTAAGAAGCCGTAGGGGTCGAGGGTATCGACGACGCTGATGGGGAGGCGGGGTGGGGTTCGCAACGGCAGGATGGGGAGGCGGCGATCGCGCACAAGCGTAGCGGTTTCAGGTGCAGGAGCCGTTGGCAATCGAGCGGCAACGGTCAGGGTTGGGGGCAGGATCGCCAGCGGTGGGGTGGTCAGGCTGAATTGACCTGGGGACAGGAACGGCAGTTGCACCACTGGGAAGGCCGATCGCTGGGTGCTGGGAGACGACGGTAACGGCGGATTGCCCAATGTAGGTTTGAAACCGGGGCGATCGCCCGCCAGCAGGCGACGGTAACCGGGGGATTGCAGAATCCGGGTGTAGGTGCGATCGCGGCGACCATCATTAAAAGAGCGCAGCCCATCTGCCCACAGAATCAGGCGCGGCAATTGCTCAGGGGTAAGGATTTTCTGCATCAACAGATTCACCACTTGGTTCGTGGCTCCATTAATCCCCAGGTTGAAAATGCGGAGGGGCGGATACCCTTGTTCGATCAGGGCTTGTTGTAAGGTTTTGGGGTCAATGCCTTGCAGAGCGCGGGAACTGCCAATAATCAGCACATCCGGCACACCGACAGCGGCAATGTAGGACAGGTACAGCGGCAGTTTTTCGTCTAGGGAACTGCTGTTGAAACTGGGGAAAAACGGATCGGTTTGGGTGGCCGTGGCTTGGGTTTGGGCAGCGGTAAGGTATTGCAGATATTCCGCCAGCTTTTTCTGGGCAAACGGACGTTGGGGGCTGTTGACCGGCACCGCCTGAATCCAAGTGATCGCCTGAATCCACAGCCGCGCCACCTGATCCCAGTCTTGGGACGATTGGGCCGTTTGGCTAGCGCGTTCGGCTTGGGTTTCGTGAGCGATCGCCACCATCAGGGGATTCTTTGCACCGTCCTGCATCGCCCCAGGTAGCCCAGGCAAACTGCTGGTCAACATCACTACGGGCGACGCAGCAGGCTGTGGTGCAGTGGGACTGAACTCAATGGCGGCGGAATCACTGGAGGGCGATGCGGCGCAACTGCTGAGGCAAAGAATGGCGGTGCAAGGCGCGATCGCAGCATAAATGCGGGTTCGTGGCGGCAGGCGCGTTGGCGATCGCAGGGAGTAGCTGGGCTGCACCATGGCAAAATTCCTAAGTTCCATTTCACCCGTTATCTCACCCTAGCAAAGCAGGAGAACAAAGGGCAAGGGTAACTGTGGATCACCCCGCCCGGATAGATTCGCACCGGGCGATCGCTGGATGCCGCCGACCCGAATTTCCTAGCATTGCCCTGACAATCTGCCGCATAATAATAGCTTGCATTGCCTGTACTAACTTTTGCTTGACCTTTTCTTTGCGCCATTTCCCATGACAGCCACAGCCGACTTCCTCAGCCAACTCAATCCCTCCCAACGGCGAGCAGTGGAGCACTTTTGTGGGCCGCTGCTGGTGGTGGCAGGGGCGGGATCGGGGAAAACGCGGGCGTTGACCTATCGGATCGCCAATCTGGTGCTGACCCATGGGGTGGAGTCGGAAAACATCCTGGCGGTCACCTTCACCAACAAGGCGGCGCGGGAAATGAAGGAACGGATTGAAAAGCTGTTTGCCGATCGCCAAGCCCACGCCGATTACGGCAAATCCCTCGACTCGCTCAACCCCGATGACCAAACGCGGGTGCGATCGCGGGTTTACCATCGCTACACCAAAAACCTGTGGATTGGCACCTTCCACTCCCTCTGTA
>CAZJZR010000209.1:0-6394 GCA_964550475.1 uncultured bacterium | reverse complement strand
ACAACCCCCGCCCCACCCGTGCCGAAATTTCTGACGTGGCCAACGCCATCATCGACGGCACCGATGCGGTGATGTTGTCCAACGAAACGGCGGTGGGCAAATACCCGGTGGATGCGGTCGCCACCATGGCTAAAATTGCCGTGCGGATTGAGCAGGAGCGCGTCACCTGCAACGCCTGTGATGGCAAAGCTCCCAATGCCAAATCCGTTCCCAATGCCATCAGTCAGGCGGTGGGCAGCATCGCCGAGCAGTTGGAAGCGGCGGCCATCATGACCCTGACCAAGACCGGAGCCACGGCGCGCAATGTGTCCAAATTCCGGCCTAAACCGCCGATTTTGGCAATTACGCCCCATGTGGACGTGGCACGGCGACTGCAACTGGTCTGGGGTGTAAAACCGTTGTTGGTGCTGGATTTACCCTCCACGGGGCAAACCTTCCAAGCAGCGTTGAATGTGGCGCAGGAAAAGCAACTGCTGGAGGAAGGCGATCTGGTGGTGATGACCGCAGGCACGCTGCAAGGGGTGGCGGGTTCCACTGACCTGATTAAGGTAGAAGTGGTGACGGCAGTCCTGGGTAAGGGCATCGGCATTGGCCAGGGTTCGGTGAGCGGTCGCGCTCGCGTTGCCCACAGCATTCACGATGTCAACAACTTCAACCAAGGCGAAATCTTGGTGGTGCCCAGCACCAGTGTCGATTTTGTTGATGCCATCCGCAAAGCTGCCGGGATCATCACCGAAGACGATAGTTTAACCAGCCATGCAGCGGTGATTGGCCTGCGGTTGGGTGTACCTGTGATTATCGGCATGAAGGATGCCACGAAGATAGTGCGGGATGGCACCATCCTGACCATGGACACCCAGAAGGGCATGGTCTATTCCGGTACCTCTGGGGCGGGGCAAACGGACATGGTGTTGATGGGGTAGCCGAATTCTGCCCTGCCAACTGGCAGATTGAGTGGCTATTTGCCAAGGTGGCACGAAGGTTGATTTTGCGGACGGGGAGCGCACGTAAAATCAACTTTTTAAACAACCCCCTGAGAATGAATGACAGGGTGATTATACTGAATTCGTCAGCCTAAGTTCCTGATTTGCGACCTTAGGCTGATTTATTTATTACTGCCCAATCTGCTTTGTTGCTGACAATTTACCGGAAATCCCGCAACTTCACCCTTCACCCTTTTCATTTCCCCCTTCACCTCCTGCCCCATGCGCTCCCTCCCCCTCGCCTGCTTCGCCACCTTCACTTTCGCCACCGCCGCCACTGCCCAAATTATTCCCGATGCAACGCTGCCCACCAACTCCAGCGTGAGCTGCAACGGCACCGCCTGCACCATCAACGATGGCACGATCCGGGGGGTGAACCTGTACCACAGTTTCCGGGAGTTTTCTATTCCCACAGGTGGATCGGCCTATTTCAACAATGGGGCAGACATAGCCAACATTTTGGCGCGGGTGACAGGGGGGAACTTGTCCAATATTGACGGGCTGATCCGGGCGAATGGCATCGCTAATTTGTTTTTGATCAACCCCAATGGGATTGTGTTTGGTGCCAATGCCCGTTTGGATATTGGCGGCACGTTTTCAGCCAGCACCGCCAGTAGTTTAAGGTTTTTTGATGGTAGCGAGTTTAGTGCGACGAACCCGCAGGCACCGCCATTATTGGCGGTGAACCTGACACCGGGGTTGCAGTATGGAGCCAGCCAACCCGGAGCCACGATTACCAATCGCAGCAATTTGCAAGCGGGACAGGATCTGGCGTTGGTGGCGGATAAGTTGGATTTGCAAGGCCAACTGATCGCTGGGCGAGACCTGAGGCTGCAAGCGCAAGACATGGTGCAGGTGCGGGATTCGGCTACAACTCCGTTTCTAGCGGCAGCGGGTGGCAACTTGCGAGTCCAGGGGAATCAATTGATTGATATTTTGGCCTTACGCCATCCTGACAGCCGATTGTTCGCGCATGGGCATTTAACCTTAAGCTCCGCCAATCCCGTCAGTGGAGATATCCACTATTGGAGTGGGGGGAATTTTCGAGTTGAGCACTTAGATGGGACGTTGGCTAGTTTGGTCAGCCTTTACGACCCCATCATCAGATCCCAAGGCGATGTCAACTTTTTTGGCTACTTTGGGCCATCTCTGCATATTTTGGCAGGTGGGCAAGTCTCTATTAACACGGTGATTATTAACGGGACAGACACCATCGGTAACAGTATTAATCCAATTACAACGCCAACCTTAGCCAATATTACGCTGACCGATGGGACTGCCCTGATGATTAATGGCAATGCTGCGCCAACCCTAGATATTCGGGCAGGCATGAATCCGGCAGCGATCGCCTCTCCCCTGGGCACTACCGGAGGTGGGGGATTCTTTAACAGCAATCTCTTTTTTACCTTTCCGCCAATCAATAATCCCACTGTCACCAATGCCAATATTACGATTGGCGATATTGTGATTGATCAGCCCAATGGATTGGTCTATCTCTCCACCCAATATGCCCCTAATTCCACACTCTCAGGGGGAACTATCACGATCGCAGGTGATGGGGTATTTGGGGTGATGGGGATTATCAGTAGTGGTGGCCCAGTCATCTTGGATGCGCGTGGAGATATTGCCATCAACACTAACACTGGAATTAGCAGCCAGGGTTTTGACCAGGGTGGAGAGATCAAGCTATTAGCAGCCAACAACATTGGGTTAGCCAGTGGTGCGTCGATCAATTCCAGTACGTTGGATCGGGGTAATGCGGGTGCAATTACATTCCAAGCCGGGAACCTGATTACCGTAGAGGGCGGGGGGCAGATTTTTAGTGGAGTCTCGACGAATAGAGTTGGCAATGCGGGTAATGTCACCATTAGTGCCCGTTCCCTTGGCCTGAGCAATGGAGCATTTATTTCAACTTCTACTCGGGGGCGGGGGGATGCGGGAGATGTATGGATTCAAGCTCGCGATCGCGTCACATTGGATGGTGTCGATATCAATGGCAACGCCAGTGGGATTGCCACCAGTGTCAATTCCACTGGTGTTGGTCGTGGCGGCAATGTAACCATCATCAGCCCGTTGTTAGACATCACCAATAGCGCGAGAATCGTTGCCGCCACCCTAGGGCAGGGCAATGCTGGCAATGTGCTACTTCAAGTCAGCGATCGCGTTACCTTAGACGGGTTTGATGGGAATGGCACTCCGGCAGGTATCTATAGCTCTGTGGAACCCACTGCTGTTGGCCATGGGGGTAACGTCACAATCACAACCCGTGACCTTGGCTTGATCAATGGGGGGCAAATTGGCGTAAACACATTTGGCCAAGGCAATGCCGGAAATGCCACCATCCAGGCGAGCGAGACGGTATTCATTGACGGGATTATACGTAACGAGACTCCGAGTGGGATATCCGGTGCCGTTGGTTTTGGGGCTGTGGGCAACGGGGGAACGATCGACATTCGTACCCGTATCTTGACGTTAACCAATGGTGGACAGATTGGCTCTGGAGTCTTTGGTCGGGGAACTGCGGGCAATAGCATCATCCAAGCTAGGGAGAGGGTGGAGATTGATGGTTCCTTCAGCGGTCTGTTTAGCAGCGTTCAAGACACTGGAGTTGGCGATGGCGGCGATCTGACCGTCATCACCCCTTCCCTGTCTGTAACCAACGGCGGAAACATTTCTGCTTCTACCTTCGGGCGTGGGGATGCCGGAGATATTGTGATTCAAGCCCGCGATCACATCAGCCTGGATGGTGCAGATGGGAATGGCAACGCCAGTAGCATCGACAGCAATGTTACACGGAATGCCCAGGGCGATGGGGGTACCGTCACGCTGACAACCCGTTCCCTCTCCTTGACCAACGGCGGACAAATTGGCGTAAACACATTTGGGCAAGGCAATGCCGGAAATGCCAAGATTCAAGCCAGCGAGACGATATTGATTGACGGTATAACGTTCACAGACTCTCCCAGTAGCATCTCCAGCTCGGTTGGTACGACTGGCATTGGTCAAGGGGGAGATATTGAGATCACCACCCGTTTCTTGGCTTTAAGCAATAGTGGACAGATTGGCTCTGGGACGTTTGGCCAAGGGGATGCGGGCAATATCATCATCCAAGCCCGCGATCGCGTCACCCTTGACGGTAGCTTGACGAGTATATTTAGCGATGTGCAACCTAATGCAGTGGGCAATGGGGGGCAGATCACACTGGCAACCCAATCACTGTTGTTATCAAGTGACGCTTTTATTACCGCTGGAACATTCGGGCAAGGTAACGCTGGCAATATTCAAATCGAGGTCAGAACCTTAGAGGCCACTGGTGGCAGTTCAATTACGACTTCCACCTCCAACAATGGCCAAGCGGGCACCATTCAAGTTAACGCAGTTGATCTCCTCCGTTTAGATGGCTTCCAGACGGGCATATACGCCGCCACCAGAAGCGGTTCGACGGGAAATGGGGGCAACATCATCATCGATCCTGATTTGGTGGAAATTACCAATGGAGCCACCATCGCTGCATCCAGTCTAGGCAGTGGGATTGGCGGAAATATCAACCTGATTGCCAACCGTCTGCTCCTGAATAACCAAGGTTCGATTACAGCCACCACCACGAATAGTGATGGGGGCAACATCTTTCTAAATATCCGCGATTACATGTTGATGCGGAATCATAGCCTTATCTCCGCCACCGCAGGTGGTATCGGCAACGGTGGCAACGTCACCATCAACGCTCCCTTCATCCTGGCAGTCAAAGGCGAAAACAGCGACATCATCGCCAGAGCCTTCAAGGGGCGCGGTGGCCGGATTGACATCACCACCCAAGGCATCTTTGGCTTGGAGTTTCGGGAACGTCTGACCTCGTTCAGTGACATTAACGCCAGTTCCGACTTTGGCCTCAACGGCACCGTCACCATCACCACCCCCGGTCTTGACCCCAGCCGGGGTCTCACCGCTCTACCCGTCAACCTAGCCGATCCGGCTAAGCAAATTGTCGCGGGCTGTTCTAGCCAAGACCGCAAAGCGGGTCAGTTCATCGTCACCGGCAAAGGTGGCTTACCTGCTGCTCCAGAGGATTCGCTCAGTGCAGACCGAGTGCAAGTGGATCTAGGGGAAACGCTAACCAGTCAGCCCAGTGCCGCTCCTCGCGTGTTCACCTATACGCCCAACCCCGACCCTCAGCAAATTGTAGAAATGCAAGGCTGGGTCAAAGATGCCCAAGGGCGAATGTTTTTGGTGGCGGAGGTGCCCACCGCCACACCCCACAGCGGCAACCAACCGCCAGTGCTGTGTGTAGCGGCCAATCCGGTGGCAAATCCATAGTTGCGGAGATAACTGGGAGATTACGTTGCTGAATAGCAGGATGAATTGAAACGAAGTTTCAATTCATCCAACTCTTAGCTCATCCCTAAATTCAGCAACGCCTGGGAGATAACTGTGGGTTATCAATGCCCACACCCCCGCAAGCAGCGCTCAACATTGACTTATTCATCAGGAGTTGGGTTTCATGGGTCTATTCAGCGATCGCAGCACTGGCATTCGTGCTCCACAGTGCTTAATGGCCAGTTTAGTCAGCCTCATTACCCTATCATCCGTCAATGTTGCCCATGGGCAAGTGCATCCACGCGATCGCCTATCTACACATAGCCACTCAGCCAACCCCGATGCGTCCAGCCCACAGATCGCCCAAGCGAGACGCGCCATACCTGTGGTGTTCAAACCTCGTAAAGACGCACCTAGACCTCGGATAACGGCTGGGGGAGCAAGCCGTCGGAACTGTTTAACACATGCTAACCCCAGCTTGCAGGCGATCGTGCCAAAACAGAGGCGAGAAATGACGCTCACAACAGTTGCCTATCCAACCCTGTTGGTGTATGTCCCCGCCACCTCAGCACCGCAAGCAGAATTTGGCTTACGCGATGAGGAAGACAACATTTTGCTGACCATCAGCTTGGATTTGCCCAAGGAGGTGCAGACAAAACCGATGGTACTACGGCTAACCGTGCCTAATACGGCCTTGCAAGCAACAACAGGCTTGCAAGAAAACAAGCCCTACTACTGGTATTTTGCTGTGGTGTGTGAACCGAAGAACCGCTTTGCAGATGCATTTGTGAGCCAGCAAATCATCCGGATTCCGCCAGATGCCACCTTGCAGCAACAACTCACTACCGCCAAAGAACTAGACAAGGTGCGCCTCTATGCCGAAGCTGGGATTTGGTACGATGCGATCGCCGAGTTGGCCAAGCTGAGATTAGCCAAGCCAACTGATCCAGACTTGATTGACGCTTGGCAGAGTTTGCTCCAGTCATCGGGATGGCAAGATACATTCAAATTCACCTTGCCACCCGCAGCCACACTTCGATAAGGGGGCGTATTTCACGGTTGGGGGAGGGGCGGTTAAAACCGCATCTACAAGAACT
>CAZJZR010000208.1:0-6395 GCA_964550475.1 uncultured bacterium | reverse complement strand
ACTTTACCCTGGATGACTTTCGGATTGAACTGAGCAAGTATATCGAAAGCAATCGTAAGCTACTGGCCGACGCGCCCTTAGGCTTATACGCGCTGGTGCCCACCCATCCAGACTACGCGACGATCGCCCCCGGTGTGATCTTCTGTCTACGCCAAAAAACGGCAGCCCATCAAGATACAGTGAATCCGTTACAGCCCTATTTTTTGGTCTATGTGCGAGATGACCGGATTGTTCGCTATACCTTTGCTCAACCGAAGCAAATTTTAGAAATCTATCGCTTGCTCTGTGCCGATCGCACCACTCCCTACGAGGAACTATGCAATCTATTTGATCGAACAACAAATAACGGTGCTGATATGTCGCCGTACAATGAGCTGCTGCAAGCGGCGGTTCGTTCCATTTCCAATACCTTTAAGCAACGCTCTCTCTCTCAACTGCAAACCAGTCGCAGTGCCACCCTGCTAGATCAACACCAGCAAGTCACGGACACCACTGAATTTGACTTGATTACCTGGTTGGTGATTAAGAACCGGGAGGCGGGTTAACATGGTTGCCAATCCGCACCGAGATCGCCCAGTGTTTGGTTTAGTCACCAATGGCTATGACTATCTGTTTGTGAAGGTGGAGGGGAGCGAATTTGCCCTGTCCCATAACTTTACCTTGCTGTCGGATGCCGATCGCAATTTACTGCGAGTAGCTCAAGTTCTGAAGCATCTGATTTCGGTCAATCTAGCAAGGCCAGACAATGGGAGGGCTACATGAACGAACTCAGACTCAAACAAGAGATTGTTCGATCCCTCAGCCATTGTTTAGATGGCAACTTGGCAGATGGTGCCCAAAGCCTGTTTCAAACTCTGGGCTATCAAACCGATAAATCTATCCGCTTGGATTCTCCAACGGCTCAGGCGTTTCTGAGCCAATTTGCCCAGGGTAAATCGTTTAATTCAGAAACCGCCAGAACGCCAGATTGGCGGTTTGTCGAGCTGCTGTTCCAACTGACTAAAGACGAAATCACCGGATCTGCACAAATCCGGCTCAACTTTGGCGGTTCCCCTCGCATCGACAATACGATTATTGAGTCTTATCTGTTTTTTGCCATCGAACTCATCGGCAACACCTACACCCGTGGTCAGTTGGCGGGCATTACTCGCGAAATCAACAAACTGTTTCCCATGCCCGTGATGCTGGTGTTTAAGCATGGGCAAACCCTCACGTTCTCCATCATCAACCGTCGCCTGCACAAACGTGATCAGTCAAAGGATGTGTTGGAAAAAGTGACGCTGATCAAAGACATTGATTGCGCTAATCCCCACCGCGCCCATGTCGAGATTTTGTTTGACCTGTCGCTGGCGCAGCTATACAAAACCCACAAGTTCAGTAACTTTGTCGAATTGCACCGGGCATGGCAAAAGACCCTTGACAGCACCGAACTGAATAAACGGTTTTTTCAGGAAATTTCCAACTGGTATTTTTGGGCACGGCAACAGGTGCGCTTCCCGGATGATGCACCCAAAGATGAGGATGGGCTGGATTCGGTAAGCCTAATTCGGTTGATTACGCGCCTGATTTTTGTGTGGTTTTTGAAAGAAAAACGGGGGCAGGGGAGTGATGCGCTCGTACCTGACGAATTATTTGAAAGAGCGTCTTTGCAAAAACTGATTGACCTCGGTGATTTGGAGTCAAGCACCTACTACAAAGCAATTCTGCAAAACCTGTTTTTTGCCACTCTCAACCAAGAGATGAATACATCGGAAAAGCCCGATAACCGCAAGTTTCGGGGTAAGGCAAAATCGGGTAGCCGCGATCAGCACTATATGGTGCATAACGTCTATCGTTACCGTGACCTGTTTAAGCAACCGGAACAAGCACTTCAGCTATTTGAACAAGTCCCATTTCTGAATGGTGGCTTGTTTGAATGTTTAGACCAGCCTGACCCGCAAAATCCCAAGAAAACGCGGCGAATTGATGGCTTTTCTGACCGAGTAGATAACCCCCTCTCAGTGCCTAACTATCTGTTTTTCTCGGCTGAGCGGGAGATTGACCTCAACGAAGTTTATGGCACGAACAGGAAACGCTTTAAGGTGCGGGGTCTGATCGATATTTTCAGCCGCTACAAATTCACCATCACCGAAAACACGCCGCTAGAAGAAGAGATTGCCCTGGATCCAGAACTGTTGGGCAAGGTGTTTGAAAACCTGCTGGCGGCCTATAACCCCGAAACTAAGGTGACAGCGCGGAAGCAAACCGGGTCTTTCTACACCCCCCGCGAAGTGGTGGACTACATGGTGGATCAGAGCCTCTTGGTGTATTTAGAAAATGCCCTCATCCCCCAACCCCTTCTCCCAGAGCGGGAGAAGGGGGGCAAGCGATCCGATCTCCCCTCTCCCTCCTTGGGAGAGGGGCAGGGGGTGAGGGAAAACCTCCGCCAACTACTGGACTACACAACCTCAGAGAACCCCTTTGCCAACGATCCAGAAAGTACGGTGCTGTTGATCGCCGCGATCGACTCGCTGAAAGTGCTGGATCCAGCGGTGGGTTCCGGGGCGTTCCCGATGGGGATGTTGCAGAAGTTGGTGTTTATTTTGGGCAAGCTGGATCCCCACAATGAGTTTTGGAAGCATCAACAAAAAGAACGGGAAATTCGCCCGGTGCTACAAGACTTGCAACAGGCGCAAAAAATCAGCTATGAGCAGGCGCGGGCAGCAGCGGTTAAGCAACTGGAAGAACGGCTAGCGGAGATTGAAGCTGACTTTGCTGACAATGAAATGGACTATCCCCGGAAGTTGTTTTTGATTGAAAACAGCATCTATGGGATAGACATTCAACCCATTGCGGTGCAGATTGCCAAGCTGCGCTTCTTTATTTCGCTGATTGTGGAACAACGGGTGGATGACAGTGCCCCTAATCGTGGGATTTTGCCTTTGCCCAACCTGGAAACCAAATTTATTGCTGCCAATACGTTGATCAGCGTTGATCGCCCTGCCCAGATGAGCCTGGGAGCTTTGGCGGTACAGGCAAAGGAACAGGAATTGGCAGAGGTGCGCCATCGGATTTTTACGGCGCGAACCCAGGCGACTAAGAACAAGTACCGTGAAAAAGACAAAGAACTGCGGGAAGAGATTGCCGTGCTGCTAAAGCGGGAAGGCTGGACAGACGACACTGCGACCCAGATCGCCCAATGGAACCCCTACGACCAAAATGCCTCTGCGGGATTTTTTGACCCGGAGTGGATGTTTGGAATTCGGGACGGGTTTGATGTGTGTATCGGCAATCCGCCCTATGTGCGCCAAGAGCAGATCAAGCATCTGAAGGAACAGTTCAAACTGTTGTATGAATGCTTTACGGGAACTGCCGATCTATATGTTTATTTCTACGAGCGTGGACTGAAGCTACTTAGAGAGCACGGTGTTTTAACCTACATCTCATCCAACAAGTATTTTCGGGCAGCCTACGGGCAGAAGTTACGTCAGTTTCTCAGCACTCAATCACGGATTCACCAGGTCATTGATTTCGGTGATGCTCCGGTGTTTACCGCGATCGCCTACCCGACGATCGTGGTGACTGAGAAGATTCGGGATGGTAATCAAACTTTCCGAGCCTTGAATTGGGAGATGGGGCAACCGCTTGCACAATTTGAAGAGGTTGTGAACTCTCTAAGTTTTTCCATGCCTCAGAAGGAACTGAACGGCGATGGCTGGCAGTTTGCTGATGACACCTCCTTACGGTTAATGGAACGGTTGCGACAGGCAGGAACACCACTGGGTGAGTACGTGCATGGACGGTTCTACTACGGCATCAAGACAGGTTTGAATGAAGCCTTTGTGGTTGATCGAGAGACGCGCGATCGCCTGATTGCAGAACATTCTTCCTCTGCCGAAGTTCTCAAGCCCTTCCTGCGGGGACGGGATGTAAAACGATGGACAGTGGATTATCAAGATTTATGGTTACTGTTTATTCCTTGGCATTTTCCGTTACATCTTGATCCCACTATTGAAGGAGCATCTGAAAAAGCAGAACAAGCATTCAAAAAACAATATCCAGCGATCTATAAGCACTTGCTGGGCTTCAAAACAGAACTTTCTAATCGAAATAAAGCTGAAACAGGCATTCGATACGAATGGTATGCACTGCAACGATGTGCCGCTACCTATTGGCAGGAGTTTGAGCGATCGAAGATTTTTTATCAAGAAATTGCCACCTATCAAGCTTTTGCCTGGGATGATTCAGGTAGTTATTCAAATAACAAGACGTTTTTAATTCCTGATACCAGCCTTTTCCTTCTTGCATTACTCAACTCAAAAGTAGTTTGGTTTTTTCTGGATAAAATCGTGCAAAAGATGGCAGGTGGAACCTTTGCCCTGCAAACAATTTACGTTGAGCAAATCCCCATCTTCCCCGCGTCAGACCGCGACCAAGAGGCGATTGAAAAACTCGTCAGTTATATTTTATACCTCACCACAGAACTCAAAGACATTCCCAATCATGGGGCAAACCTGATGGCGATGGCTGATGACAAATTGATGCTGAGTTATTTTGAGCAACTGATCAATGGTCTGGTCTATGAACTCTATCTTCCTGAAGATCTCCACACCCACCACCTCAACTTCGCCGCCCTCCTCCAAGCCGAAAACCTCCCCACCCTCGACGACATTCCAGGGGACAAACTTACGGCTCTGCGAAGCATCTTCCAACGCCTCTACGCCACCGATCATCCTCTACGCCGCAATCTTTTCTTGCTCGACACCATCCCCACCATCCGCCTCATCGAAGGAAAAAAGTGATGAGAATTACAGAGATTGAAATCAAAAACTTTCGTGGTTTCCACAAAGCTCACCCCATTAACCTCCATAACACTGGTAAAAATGCGGTCATCTATGGAGAAAATGGCAGTGGTAAATCATCTCTATTTCTAGCACTCAAGCAATTTCTCAGTTCCTACGAACTCAGGCTTACCCTTGCCGATCACCGCAACATCTTTGCCGATCCCAACGATAGTGCCCACATCAAAATCACGCTCAGCAATGGAAATCCGCCCTACGAATGGTCAGAAACAGTCCCTCAACCCAATGCCCCTGAAATCTTAGCAGGGTATAAATTTAGTGGATTCCTGGAATATCGCGACATCCTCAAAACCCACACCCTTTCTCCTAATAATAACCAGGTTAACCTGTTTGATCTGCTAGTATTTACCCTCCTAGCCGATATTGAAAATCCTTTCACAACGCCACGCCAGACCTTTAGCCAACACTGGGCAACGATTCAAACAAAACTGCCCGCAGATAATCGCTACAAACGTGACATCACTGCCCTCAATCAGGAGCTTCAGCAATTCAATGATGGACTGAATGCTCTGCTGCAACAACTGGAAGCTGAAATGACCGCGATCTTTGCCTACTTTGAATATGGCAAGGTCAAACTCACCTTTGAACCTGTTTCCTGTTTCTACGATCAGCCCCGAAAAGTAGTCGGTGGACAGAAAATTATGCTCACCGTTAAGTTTGCTGATAAAAACCTACAAGGTCAACATCCCAACTATCTCAACGAAGCCAAGCTTTCAGCGATCGGTATTGCCATTTATCTAGCTGCACTCAAACTCAAGCCTTTACCTGCTGGCGATTTGGCGATTCTTGTTTTAGATGATGTGCTGATTGGCTTAGATATGTCAAATCGCCTACCCATTCTTGACATCATCGAGAGTCATTTCATTCCAAACTATCAAATTTTCCTGATGACCTACGATCGCGAGTGGTTTGAAATCCTCTGCGAACATTTCGTTGATCCCAATGGAGCATCCTGGAAAGCATTTGAATTCTACTGTGCCGATGATGACGAACTAGAACTACCGATTTTTGCCGAACGGACTAAAGGTAGAGATGAGTACATACAGCGTGCAGAAAAATATTTCCAGGCTCACGACTATAAAGCCGCAGCAGTCTATGCTCGTAGTGCCTACGAAGCCATCCTCAAGTTCTTTTGTAATAAGTATCATGTTCCGATCCCTTATCACGATAAGCCTAAAAATCTTAAAGCTGATGATATTTGGACTGTCGTAAAAACTTGGAAAAAGAGGGGATCAGCTATAGCCTGTATTACTCCAAGGACAGCGACTGCGATCGATAAAGCCATCAGAAAAGTCCTCAATCCCTTGAGCCATTCACGCCCTGTTCCAGCCTATCGCCGTGAGGTTCAGCATGCGATCCTTGCCGTCAAACGCTTACACGCCGAACTACAATAAGTTTTCCTCTACCCATCACCTGATTCCTAAGCACTGACAAACTCCAATTGTGAACCGTGGCTGGTTTTGTGTAACTCAATCCGGGTTTGGAACGCTTCCCGGAGGTGGGGGATGTGGGTGATCGTGAGGATGCAGGAAAAGTCGGTGGCGATCGCTGTAA
>CAZJZR010000207.1:0-6404 GCA_964550475.1 uncultured bacterium | reverse complement strand
GCCAGAGGCTATACGCATCCTACGCTGGGTATTTTATTTATTTGCAGATCCCCTAGCTGGAACGTTCATTGTTAGTGCGGCTAGGGCTTGACTGTGGCTAGTTCTGGATAACCTGCTGCCACCAATGCCTGATCGCGGATGCGGCAACTGTCACACACCCCACAGGGCACTGCTCCCCCTTGATAACATGACCAAGTTTTGGCAATCGGCACCCCCAACCGTACCGCTCGATGGACGATATCCACTTTGGAGTCGGTCACTAGGGGGGCAACAAGGCGGATCGGTTGACCATCGATCGCGGCCTTAGACGATAAATTGGCCAACTGTTGATAAGCCGCCAAATACTCTGGGCGGCAGTCTGGGTAACCGGAATAGTCCAAGGCATTGATCCCTAAGTAAATTGCCTCTGCACCTTTGGCCTCAGCCAAGGATAGCGCGAGGGCAATGAAGACGGTATTGCGCCCCGGCACATAGGTGACTGGAATGACGTTGGGTTCAATTCCGCTGGTGGGTACGGCGATCGCTGCATCCGTCAACGCCGACCCACCCCACGCCCCTAGGTTCACCGTCATCACAATGTGTTCATCAATTGCCAAATGTGCCGCAATCTCCCGTGCTGCATTCAATTCGCGTTCATGCCGTTGCCCATACTGAAGCGATAAGGCAATTAACTCATAGCCGTCGGCGATCGCTTGAGCTGCCACAGTTGCAGAATCCAGACCACCGGACAGGAGAATGATGGCTTTGGGCATAGGGGATGGTGGATAGGGGATGGTGGATGGTGGATGGTGGATGGTGGATGGTGGATGGTGGATGGAGAGATGGGGAATGAAGTTGGACTAACTCAAGCCTTGGGCGTAGCCGAGAACGTGCCTTGAACGTAGCCGAAAGCTTGACTTGAGCGTAGCCGAAAGCTTGACTTGAGCGTAGCCGAAAGGCATCACTTTTACTCACTCTTCAGCACATACCCGACGCTGCGGACGGTGTGAATGAGGCGTTTGTCATTGTTGGCTTCTAGTTTAAGCCGGAGGTAGCGCACATAAACTTCGATGATGTTGGAGTCGCCCATGAAGTCGTAACCCCACACCTTTTCTAGGATGCGATCGCGGGTGAGGACTTGGCGGGGATTGGTCATGAGGTAATCCAACAGGTCAAATTCTTTGGCAGTCAGTTCAATGGCGCGATTACCACGTCGGACTTCGCGGGTGTTGCGGTTGAGGCTGAGGTCTTCAAAGCTGAGGATGGCGGGATCATCGGGTTGGGTGCGGCGCAGGTGTGCCCGGACTCGTGCGAGCAGTTCTTCAATGCTAAACGGCTTCACTACATAGTCATCGGCTCCGGCATCCAGTCCTGCCACGCGATCGCTGACCTCATCTTTTGCCGTCAGCAAAATCACTGGGGTTTGGTCGCCGGTGGTGCGTAATCGCCGACACACCTCCAACCCAGTCAAACCCGGTAACATCCAATCCAAAATAATCAGATCCGGCTTTGTCTCGCGTGCAGTGGTAAGTCCAGATAGCCCATCATGCACGACGACCACCTGATAACCCTCATAACCCAGTTCTAGCTCAATAAACCGGGCGAGTTTGACCTCATCCTCGACTAATAGAATGTTGGCTAAATTGGCTAAACTGTTGGCGACCATAATTCACGTACCTCGGTCAGTTGATGGGGGCAGAGCGTGGGGATGGGCAATATGCGGAGTCAGGGAACAGGAAGGGTGAACTTGAGCGATGGCTTCAATCAACACAATCCCATTGCAGAGTCTGGTGATAGAGAATTTTGAGGGGGCGTATTTCACGTTTGGGGGAGGGGCGGTTAAAACCGCATCTACAAGAACTAAACCCGCCTACGCGGGTTTCAAAACCCTTAGTCCGCGTAGGCGGACTTTGTTTGTATAGCCGCGAATTCTATTCGCCCGGATGTATCCCCCAACTGTTGGATACGCCCATTTTGAGGGATTTCCCCCACATCGCCCAGACAACTGACTAGGCAAGGGGAAGGAGAACCGCAAAGATCGTGCCTTCTCCCGGTTTAGAGCGCACGGTAATGCTGCCGTGCATTCCATCTACCAACGTTTTGACCAACGCCAGACCCAGACCAGAACCGGGGGTGGCTGGATTGAGCGTGGGCACCCGATAAAACTGTTCAAAAATTCGGGTTTGGTGTTGGAAGTCAATGCCGATGCCGCGATCGCAAACTTGGACAATCCCCCAGTGGTTATCCTGCAATAGGCGCAGGGTGATGGGATGGGGTGGAGTCGAATATTTAGCCGCATTGTCTACCAGGTTGATCAACACCTGCCGCAGGCGATCGCGATCGGCTTTGACCACCACGGGAGGCATAGACGGACTGCGGCCATCCGGGGGTGGCATCGCGTCAGATGGTAATTGACTGCTGAGATCCAGTGTGACCGGATCGGGTTTGTCCGCCTCATCCTGGACGTATTCCACCACAATCGTTCGCTCACCAAACCGTTCCGCCATTGCCGCCACCTCTTGAACCAAATCGCCTAACGCTAACGGTTCCAGACGATAGGGGGTGTAGTCGCGATCGGCACGGGTCAGTTCTAGCAGATCCCGTAACAGGCGAACCGTGCGATCGGTTTCGCTGGCGGCAGTGGACAAGGCTTCCAACTGGGGTTCGCTGAGGTTATCGCTGCGGCGCAACAAACTTTGCAGATACCCATTGACGATCGCCAACGGTGTTCGCAATTCATGGGACACATGCGCCACAAATTGCCGTTGCTGCATCCACGACTCTTCTAATCGTTGCAACATCATGTCCCAAGCCCGTGAGAATTCAGCAATTTCGCTGGGGGCTTGGTCGAGGGATAAGCGAGCCTGGCTGAGGTTCTCAGCAGAAATAGTTTGCGCCTGTTGCTCTAATTCTCGGAAGGGATGCAGCGATCGCTGCAACAGCCACGCCACCCCTGTCACCATCACCACCACCACTCCGCCATTGAGCAGGGCAAGGCTGCGGGTCATGTCCAGCACCATCGCCCGTTCCCGACTAACATCCTTGGCCACGTAGAGCAGGGACGGTGGCAAGCCATCCACACGCAAGGGCACAGCAGAGAGCAACAGCGACATCTGCTGGATTTGCAACAGTTGGGGAGCCAAACTGTGTAAGGGCAAAGCTAATAAAACTTGGTGGGGGGAGCCTGCGGTTAATGCCGCCGGAGCGGAGGTGGATGGCGGCAGCATTGGCAGCAATGCCTTAAAGGTGGGCGATTGGGCAAGCAACTGCCCATCCATTTGCCTCACCCACAGCACCAGCGTCGGATCTGATCGCTCCATGGCTTTTTTTAACCCATGCTGGGCGGACATCATTTCCCGATACAGTTCAATGTCACGGGGCAGGCGATCGGCGGCCAACTCTAACTTGTCATGCTGACTGGTAATTAAAACCTGGCGCAGTTTCCAGTGCATCCACACCGTCACACTACCCAAGCCGACTAACGCAACAAAAGCGACAACTGCCGTTAACCGAGTTTGCAGCGATCGCCGATCCCATCGCAGCCGACGGAGCCAGATGGGGTGAAGTGGAGATTGGGGCGATCGTGCAAACCAAGTCATGATCTGTATTGACTAGATGAATGGCAGTGTTGCTGAATAGCAGGATGAATTGAAACTTCGTTTCAATTCATCCAACTCTTAGCTCATCCCTAAATTCAGCAACGCCGAATCGCTACACCGCCTTTGGCAAGGAGGTTCGGGAGATTATAGATTTCTATACATGCAGAGGGGCATACGCTACAAGACGCAAGCTACTTGTCAAGCCACATGTAAGGGGGCTGTAGAAAGACACACTGCCTCCGGGGGACTGTGAGCACCAGGCATTCCTAATAGTTGCTACTGTAAGCCTTCAGTCGATCGCCAAGATGATTTTCCCCTAACCAAATCCTGAATTTTTGCTGAGAATTGATGCTGCAAACAGATCGGGAACCTATGAGGGGTAGCGTGCGTCTAAGATCAACATTCAGCTTCAATATGCAACATTCATCGTGATTCAGCCGGGGGAGGGGGATTGATATGGCTAGACCTGGAGTAATGGTGGCGATCGCGGCTGGACTAACGGCAGGATTCGCGTGGGGACTGCCCACAGTGGCAACCGCAGAACTATCAGCTAGGGCGAGTAGTTTAATGAATCGGCGTGTCTCCGATCCCGTTCCGAGTGCCGCCGCCCAATCTACACCCCCCAAACCACTGGCTCCGCCCCTCGCCACGCCCAACGCCCAACCCACTCCCAATGCTCAACCCATTCCCATCCCGGTTGTCCCTGCGCCTAGCTCCATCCCCGCCCTGACCGACTCCAAGCGATCGCTGATTCGCGATGTCATGCGGTCATCGGGAACCAAACAAATGCTGCAACAACTGGTAGATTTGGCTCTGACCCAATTCCAGCGCGACCTACCAGGATTATTCCGTACCGCGATCGCCAACGCCCCCAATACATCCCCCTACGAGCGGCAAATGCTCACAGTGGTGGGCAATTTGTTTGACCAATTGTTTATGCCGATGTTGAATCAATTCCGCGATCGGTTGGATTTGAATCGGCTGTTGGAGCGGGTGTACTATCCAGCCTACAACGAACGATTCAGTGAACAAGAATTACGCGACCTGTTAGCGGTTTACCAAAACCAATCCACCAGCACCGCCAGTGCCGCAAACTCCACCACTGCCGAGTTGCTAAAAGCCCACCAAACCCTAACCGATCAGGTGATTTTGCCCCGCGTCCGGCAAGTGGTGGCACAGGAAGCCCAACAACTAACTCAGCAAATTCGCCAAACCAAACCCCGCTGAACGACAGGTTAACCAGTCGCTGAGTTCAGCGACTCAAGGCAACAGCAGCGGTTGCGCCGCCGCCGGATGGAATCCCGGTTCCCACGGCCAGCGGTGTGCCTTGTCTTGCCAAATCAGTTGCAACACCGGGTACTGGCGAGTGCCATTAAACCACGATGCCCAACAGGTGTAATCCCGTTGGGCAATTTCCCCACATTGGCGAAATTGCAATAGGTAATCATCCGCCAACTCGCCGCTAATCGCTTCCCCAACCGGAACCACCTCACCCGCCGCCACCCGCGCCGCGTAGGAGTTAATCAACAGGCCACCGACTTGTGGCGACAGTCCCAGGCAAATGATTTCTGGATGCTGGAAGTTGTACCACAGGCCAATTGAGTAAACAAAGGACGGCTCGGTACTGGGTGCATCGGGATAAACGCCCATCAGATGACAGTTGTGCGGATTGTGCAGCACGTTATCAATTACCTGACCTTCCGAGGTGCTGGAGATGGCCGCGATCGCCATCGACCAGACTAACGGAGCCGTTTCTGGCCCATTCGCCAACTCAAACAACCGAGAAGCTTGCACAAACCCATACTTCAACACCACCTGCGACAAAAACTCAGCCGCCACCTCCGGATCACTCATCCGTAAGTGATCTCGAAAAGCCATCAAAATCTGGTCAGCGTGGGGAGGCATGAGGAGTGGTGAGTGGTGAGTGGTAAGTGGTGAGTGGTAAGTGGTAAGTGGGTGAGTGAGTAGGTGGGTGAGTGAGGAGTGGTAAGTGGGAGAGTGGGGAATCTCAGTAGATGGGAAGGGAAGGCCGAAGAGGAACCTAAACTCATCACTTATCACTTCCCACTCATCACTATTCACCATCCACTATCCACCATTCACTATCCACTATCCACCATTCACCACCACTCACTGACTCAACCACGCGATCGCCTCTCTGATCCAGGCTTCTGCGTCGGCGTTTTTGGCGAGGGTGGTGGTTTTGCCGACGGCATTCAGGGCTTGGAGGATTTCCTTGCTGGTGTAGCCGAGGGCGAGTAGGGTCATTTCCACATCCTCTTGGATGGCGGTGGTGGGGGTGGCAGCGGGGGCGGTGACGAGTCCGGATTGTTCTCGCCATTCTGATAGTTTAGTGCGTAATTCTAAGGATAACCGTTCAGCGGTCTTGCTCCCCACACCAGGAGCGCGAGCCAACAGGCGCGTATTGCCAGCGACGATCGCCTGCACCAACTCTGGAAACCCTAGCGTATCCAATAACGCCATCGCCGATTGGGGGCCAACGCCGCTGACGGAAATCAGTTGCCGAAACAGATCCCGCTCTGCCGCCAATCCAAAGCCAAACACAGTAATCTGGTCATCCCGACTGATTAAATGGGTAAAGACCTGACACTGTTCGCCAGTCCCGACCAACTCACTCAATTGGGCGTGTAACCGGGGGACAATCTGCACCTCATACCCCATCTGGTTCACCTCAATAATTAAAATGACCCGACTGCCATTTTTTTGCAATCCCGCCACAGTGCCCTTGAGATAACTGAGCATGGCCTACCGTTACCTGTTGTTTTACAAACCCTACAATGTCCTCAGTCAGTTTAGCGAGAAACG
>CAZJZR010000206.1:0-6420 GCA_964550475.1 uncultured bacterium | reverse complement strand
ACAGTTCATTCTCCCATGCATATCTGGGCACTTTTTTTCTTGCGCTTACCCTGATTCGTCAAGACTTTTCCTGTTTGCCTTAGCTGCTCAGGAGTTAAGTCATAAACTGGTGTTCGATGTTCCTGGGATAGAGCAATTAGACTATTAAAATTTGAAATCTTTGCAAGCGTAAAGTTGCTCCCAATCCCCTGATCGCGATAAACCTGATTTGGCAACATCATCTGGCTCTCTCTCAGCTTCGGAATTAGTTTTTCGGAGACAGCTTTCTCAATCTTTTCAATCCAGGTTTGAAACGCAGTCGTTTCTTTGCCTCGGATAATTCGATAGTTTTGAACGATCGTTCCTAAGAAACGTAGTTTAACATCAGGAAAAGGATAATTAGCTTCTCTTAAGATTTGGAGTGAACTTGCTGACTTAGCCCAGGCATACCATCTTGGCAGTACCTTAGCCAAAGAATCAATTGCCATTACAGAGAAAAAATCGGCAGTCGTAGGTACTAAAAAAAGTCACTAATCATCAGCAGATTCTGATTAATTGAACCCAAGCTAGGACTCATGTCAATCAAAATATAGTCTGCATTAAACTTGGCTGCTGTTTTCTCAAGCAAATCATTGATAGAACCTGGTAAATTCTTAAGAGCTTGAATTGAACCACTTAGTTCTTGAGCAATACCAAGAGTTACTTCGTACTCAGCAAAACCAACGTGACCAGGCAATAAAAATAAATCATCCCGACCTTGTACTGGAATGCAATCGACAGCTTCAATCGCTCTCGGTTGTGATTCAAATGCCGGAGCTAAACCTGTCTTTATGTTTGAGGTCGTATTATAAATTTCTTGAATTCGCGCCTCGTCATCCTCAGTTTCCTCTCCTAAAGCCATGCCCGTGAGGTTGCATTGTGGGTCACTGTCCACAAGAATTACTCTTTTGCCTTTTGAGGCAAGCATCCAGCCTAAATTGAAGGTGGTTGTAGTCTTGCTAACTCCGCCCTTGTGGTTAAATAAGGCAATTTTTTGAACCATTGCACCAAGCCTTCTTGTGATATCGAGGTCGCTAGCTGCTCGGAACAGAACTCAAAACGAAAGATAATCCTTGTCCTTTAGCCTTCAGTATAGCTTGAAGCTTTCTGAACAGAACCCAACCAGATCACCCGTCACCACTGCCCTCACTGACAACCTTCTGGGTGATTTTACAGCCCCAGACAATACTGAAATCATTGCCCTACCAACAATTTGCTGGGCGTTTCGGACTTGCAGATAACCTTAAGGAACGAGTGCAAGGACTCTCAGCGGAGCCAGCTAAGTATGGTATTTAGCGTCAGATCTGCTGGAGAAGCATTGAAATTTTGGCTATTATCCAGCAGATTTACGTGATAATCCCCGATTTTAAGGAATTACTTAGCAGATTAGCCTGCTAAGTCCGAGAGTCCAGGGTGTTATCGAGCAAATTTGAGGGTTAACTCTAGGAATTTGGGGGCTTATCCAGCAGAGGTGACGGATAAGACCCCAAATTCAGGTGTTATCGAGCATTTCATTAGTAGGGTGGGCAAATGCCCACTCTATTGACTACGCCCCTTCGCGCAGTTTATCTAGCACCGTCCGATCCTCTAGGGTGGAGGTGTCGCCGGAGACCTCTTGGCCAGCGGCGAGGGAACGCAACAGGCGGCGCATGATCTTACCCGATCGCGTCTTCGGCAGTGCATCGGTAAAGCGAATTTCCCCCGGACGGGCGATCGCGCCGATTTCTTGCACGACGTGGGTTTTCAGTTCCTTCTTCAGGTCTTCACTCGCCTTGTAGGTACCTTCCAGCGTCACAAAAGCGACAATTTCCTCACCCTTGATGTCATCCGGTTTACCCACCACCGCCGCTTCCGCCACCGCTGGGTGCGACACCAACGCCGACTCCACCTCCATCGTGCCCAGACGGTGACCCGCCACATTGATCACATCGTCCACCCGACCCATCACCCAGAAATAGCCATCCTCATCGCGGCGGGCACCATCCCCAGCAAAGTAGAAGTACTGGCCATCCTTGGGCGGAATGTGTTCCCAATAGGTGCGGCGGAAGCGATCGGGATCGCCGTACACCGTCCGCATCATCCCCGGCCAGGGATGCTTAATCGCCAAATAGCCGCCTTCATTGTCCTTAGCGGCGTTGCCCTCCAAGTCCACCACATCGGCAATGATGCCGGGGAAGGGCAGCGTGGCGGAACCGGGTTTGGTCGGCACCGCGCCGGGAATCGGTGTCACCATAACCCCGCCCGTCTCCGTTTGCCACCAGGTATCGACAATTGGGCAGCGACCCCCGCCAATCACCTCGTGGTACCACATCCAGGCTTCCGGGTTAATCGGTTCGCCGACGGTGCCCAGCAGGCGCAACGACGACAGATCCCGCGCCTTGGGCAGGTGATCGCCCATTTTGATGAAGGCACGGATGGCGGTGGGGGCAGTATAGAAAATATTCACCCCGTGCTTTTCAATCACATCCCAGAAGCAACCGGGATTGGAGTTGCGGGGTGCCCCTTCGTACATCACCGTAGTGGCTCCGTTGGACAGGGGGCCATAGACGATGTAGCTGTGTCCGGTAATCCAGCCCACATCGGCGGTACACCAGTAGACATCGTTATCGTGCAGGTCAAAAATCCACTGGGTGGTCATGTGGGTGTAGAGGTTGTAGCCGCCCGTGGTGTGGACTACGCCCTTCGGTTTGCCCGTACTGCCGGAGGTGTAGAGGACAAACAGCATATCTTCGCTGTCCATTGGCTCGGCAGGACAGTTAGCGGAGACGGTGGGTTGCATTTCGTGCCACCAGTGATCCCGTTCCGGCAGCATGTTGATGTCTTGCTTGGTGCGTTGGACGACTAAAACATCGTGAACAGTGGGCACAGCACCATTTTCCATCGCCCGATCCACCTGCTCCTTCAGCGGCACGATCGCATCCTTACGCCAGCCGCCATCCGCCGTAATCACCAGTTTGGCCTTGGCATCGTTGAGCCGATCGCGCAACGCATCCGCACTAAAGCCACCGAACACCACCGAGTGGGGCGCACCAATCCGGGCACAGGCCAGCATGGCGATCGCCGCTTCCGGGATCATCGGCATGTAGATGCCAACGCGATCGCCCTTTTGCACGCCCAACTGCTTCAGCACATTGGCAAATTGGCACACCTCCCGATGCAACTGAGCATAGGTGTAGGTGCGGGTGTCGCCCGGTTCCCCTTCCCAAATCAACGCCGCCTTGTTGCGCCGCCAAGTGGTGAGGTGCCGATCTAAACAGTTATAGGAAATATTGATTTTGCCGTTGACAAACCATTTGGCAAAGGGCGGTTGCCAGTCCAGCACCGTATCCCACGGCTGGAACCAGTGCAACTCCTTCGCTGCTAGATCCGCCCAAAAGGCTTCGGGGTCGGCTTTGGCGGTTGCACACAATTGCTGATACTCAGCCAGACTTTTGATGCGGGCATTCTGGGCAAAGTCAGCGGGAGGTGGGAAAAGACGTTTTTCAGTTAAAACGGATTCAATCGTAGTTTGCGACATAGCGATTTATCAGAGCGATTTATCAGAATGAAAGGGGGTGGTGACACCGTAACCGTTCACTCCCCGTTAGGGGAGAAGCGGGCGTAGCCCGCAACGCTTTTCTTCTAGGGGGATGTAAATGGTTACGTGACACCAACTGCTGCTTTCAAAACCATACTGGTTTCCATGCCCCCAGATCCCCGTTAAATCTGTAATTTTTGTTATGAGCATGGGGCTTTTAGAGGTAAGCGCAGGCTAAATGTACTGCCGATCCCCAGTTGGCTCTGTACCCCTAAGCTGCCGTGATGGGCATGGGCGATCGCCCACGCGATCGCTAAGCCTAACCCCGACCCACCTGTATGGCGGGAGCGATCCACACTGACCCGATAGAAGCGATCGAAGACATGCAGTTGGTCGGCGGGGGCAATGCCAATCCCAGTGTCGTGGACTTGCAACAAAGCCTGTTGTCCATCTGGCTGCAAACTAACGGTGACCGTTCCTCCGGCGGGGGTATATTGCAGAGCATTGGTGACTAAATTGGTGATTAATCGCAGCAGTTGAGCTTCATCCCCGGCCACATAGAGCGGCTCTTGAGTGGCGATGTCGGTGGTCAGCGTCATCGCCGCTGCCATGTCCAGTACCGACAGACTTTCGACCACATCTAGGATCAGATCATTTAAGCAACAGACCGATTGAGCCGTGGTGGCGGGTTCAGCCGTAATTTCCGCCGAGGCTTCCAAGCGGGAGAGTAACAGTAAGTCCTGTGCTAGTTTGGCTAGTCGTTGGTTTTGGCGATCGACGGCGGCGAGTGCATCCTGAGCCTCCTCAACCGTTAGTGGCTCTACCCCACGAATCGACTCCACGATCGCCCGAATCGTCGCTAAGGGCGTGCGAAATTCGTGCGCCGCATCAGCCGTAAATTGCTGCATCCGTTCATAGGAACGATAAATGGGTTGCATGGCTAATCCCGCCAAACTCCAACTGGCCAGCGCAATCAACACCATCGCAACGGGTAACCCCGCGATCATTGTCAAGCGCAGAAAAGCCAGATGGTCATCAAATTCTTGCAGCGATCGCGCCACTTCCATATAGCCCCAAGCCACACCTTGAGCCGTCTTGAGTCGCAGGGAATATTGTTGATAACGTCGGCCATCGGCGGCTCGTAACACCGCTAAGCCATGGTCGTGTAATTGCACCGTCAGCCCAACTGGAACTTGTCCCGCCGTAGCCAGCAGCCGACCGCGTTGATCCAAAAACCGGACATAATAGCCACTTTGGTGAAAGGCGTTGAGGGTATGCCGTTCCAGAGTATCGCCCCCCCCAGCACAGGAACCACCTGCCACACACAGGTTCGGCAAAACAGTTAGCACGGCAGCTTCCAGATAGCCCGGTCGCTTTAACTTGGGTTCTAAGCTGTCGTGTAAGGTGCCAGCCAGCGATTGTAGTTCCTGGGCAACGGCATCCCAATGGGAGTGGGCAACCATTTGGTAGGTGGCCACTCCAGCTATAGCCAACATGCCACCCATGGCGGCGGCATACCAAACCGTCAGTTGCCATCGGGTGCGATTGAATAATTTACTGCGATGCATGGGGATGATGAGTGTGGTTAAAGCGGTAACCCATGCCGTGAACCGTTTCAATCAAATTGTGATACCCCACCTCAGCCAGTTTGCGCCGTAACAGCCGAATTTGAGCCGCGACGGCATTGCTGGTTGGTTCGGCTCCAATTTCCCACAGTTGGTTCACCAATTGGTCGCTGGTAATTACCTGTCCAGGGTGCTGCATAAAATATTCCAAGACTTGAAATTCCTTGGCGGTGAGGGAAATCGGTTGTGGGCTACCGTGGTGTTTTCCCGAAACAGTATGGGTGCCGTAATCTAACAGCAATTCACCAACTTGCAAGTGTTGGGGTTGGATGTGCGGAGATCGCCGCTGCAACGCTCGAATCCGTGCCAATAATTCCGCCATGCCAAACGGTTTCACTAAGTAATCATCCGCTCCAGCATCCAACCCGGTCACCCGATCTTCAATCCGATCTTTTGCGGTCAGCATGAGCACGGGCAGAGCTATCTGCTGTTGCCGCAAGCGTTGACACAGTTCAATCCCAGACAATCCGGGCACCATCCAATCAAAAATTGCTAAGGTATAGTGAACCCAAGTTTGATCCAGACAACTCCACGCCTCCCCGCCATCCTGCACCCAATCAACGATGTATTTTTCCCGTTTGAGGACTCGTTGAATGGCAGCTCCAAGGTCGGGTTCATCTTCGACGAGCAAAATTCGCATGATGATGTTGTCAGGTTGTCAGGTGGATGATGGATACAGCCACTTGCGGTAGCGTGGGCAGCGTATCAGCGGCTATGAGGTCATGCCTCCCACTGTGATAAAGCTAGCCCTTTCGGATTGAGTGTGGTGTGGCTAATTTACAGCAGATTGATGATCATTCTGATACAGTAGCCCCCTTCAAAAACACCCTCTCAATTTTGCAGTATTCTCTCGGTTAAGTTGCGATCGGTTGTATTTTTTATGAGTTCTAAATTATCTAAGCTGGCTGATATAGTTCGGATCGCTGCACGCAGTTATGATGCAGGCAAAAGAGATACCGCCATTAAGTTGGTTGGAATAGTTGCCTCGAAATTAGAAGCATCTGAACGTCAAAATTTCCTCAATATGGTAAATAACGATATCCAAGGTTCAGGGATAAGAATTTACCTCCAGTCAATCGTTATTGGTCATCGTGGAGACTCGACGAATCCAAAGTAATCAAAAACCGAGAGGAGGGTGAGTCATGGTTCGAGCGACTGCCATTCCCAAAGCCATGTTCAATCGTAAATTCAGCAACGCCTACAAACTAAGCACTGACAAACTCCAATTGGGAACCGTGGCTGGTTTTGTGTACCTCAATC
>CAZJZR010000205.1:0-6475 GCA_964550475.1 uncultured bacterium | reverse complement strand
ACTGCCTCAACGGCCAACGTCCCCCCAACGGCTTAGAACTGCGATTTATGCGCCGCACCGGGGAACGGTTTGATGTCTTGCTGCTGGATGCACCGTTACGCAACGCCCAGGGAGAGACGATCGCCTGGTTAGCGACGGTGTATGACATTAGCGATCGCAAAGCCATGGAAGCCGAATTACGCGCCTCCCAACAACGGCTCAACAGCATTCTCACTTCCATTGAAAGTGCCATTTGGTCAACCACCTATCCCGACTTCACCACGCTCTACGTCAGCCCCGGAGCCGAAATCATTTATCAACGCCCCATCGCTGACTTCATGACCAACCCCAACCTGTGGTTTGAAGTCATGCATCCCGACGATCGCCAAACCATCATCGCCCAACTGCCGCAACTGCCCATCGAGGGACGACTCAACACCGAACGCCGGATTGTGCGTCCCAATGGCGAAATCCGCTGGGTCAATGAATCCTGCTGGTTAGTACACGACGAAACCGGACAACCCGTGCGGGTGGATGGGATTGCCACGGATATCAGCGATCGCAAACAAGCGGAACTGGCCTTAGCCGAGAGCCAAACCTTACTAGCCAACGCCCAAGCCATTTCCCACGTGGGCAGTTGGGAATTTGACCTGACCAGCCAAACCATCACTTGGTCGGCAGAACTGTTCCGGATTTACGGTTTGGCACCCAGTGATATAGCTCCCAACTATCCCGACTTTCAACGCCGAGTGCATCCGGACGACTGGCCTACCCTATCCACCGTGATTGAACAGGCGATCGCCCAAGGCATTCCCTACGAGATTGAGCACCGGATTTATCGCCCGGATGGCAGCGTGCGCTATCTGATTGGCATTGGTGAACCTGTCCGCAATGCCCAGGGTCAAGTGGTGAAGTTGGTCGGTACTGGCCAGGATATCACCGAGCGCAAACTGGCAGAAATTGCCCTCCGGGAGAGCGAAGAACGCTATCGGTTGTTAATGGCAGTCAGTCCGGTGGGGATTTTCCGCAACGATACCCAAGGCAACTGCATTTACGTCAACGCCAAAACAGCGGAAATTACTGGAGTGCCGCTAGAAGAAAACCTGGGAGAGGGCTGGGGCAGAAACCTGCATCCAGAGGATCAGGGCTGGATGTATGCGGGCTGGAATCATTTTGTCACCCAGACTAACCAGGGTATCCCAGCCGAGTTTCAGGCTGAACATCGGTATTTCTATCCCGATGGCACAATTAGGTGGGCGTTTGTGCAGGCGGTGCCGGAATATGATGCCGCTGGGCAATTGGTTGGTTTCGTTGGTTCAGTGGCTGACATTAATAAACGCAAACAGGCGGAACTTGCCCTGCTGCAAAGCGAAGCCCAAAACCGCGCCATTTTAGCCGCCTTGCCCGACATCATGACGGTGATTGATACCAATGGCCAATACCTGCAAATGAATATGAACCAATTTGCAGGTCAAAGTATCCTACCGCCTGAGATTTCTGATCTGCGCGGGTTCTACGTGACGGATATTTTCCCGCCAGAGGTGGCCGCCCGTTGGTTAAAGGCCGTTCAACAAACCTTAGCCAGTGGCAAAGACCACACCTTTGAGCAACAATTCCAATTTGGCGATCGCACCCAATACGAGGAAGTCCGGGTCGTCCCCTATCAGACCGATCAAGTGCTGGTGCTGTCGCGGGATATCAGCGATCGCAAACAAGCCGAAACCATCCTGCAACAAACCCTAGAAGAACTGGACTACCACATTGCCAACTCCCCCCTCGCCACCATCCGCTGGGATCAACACCTGCGGGTGAAACAATGGTCAACCCAAGCCGAACAAATCTTTGGCTGGCAACCCGACGAAGTGTTCGGCAAAACCATGTTTGATTGGCCGTTCATTTTTGAAGAGGACATTCCCCTCGTCGATCGCGTCATTGATGAACTCCTGCAAGGCAGAGGTAACGTTTGCCAGAACCGCAACTATACGAAGGATGGCCAGATTGTTTACTGCGAATGGTACAACTCGGCGCTGTTCGATCAATCAGGACACCTGATCTCCATCCTGTCGTTGGTTCACGATGTCACCGAAGCCAAACTGGCAGAACTGGCTTTGCAACAGGCCAAAGAACTGGCAGAAACCGCCAACCAAGCCAAAAGTACTTTCCTGGCCACCATGAGCCACGAACTCCGCACCCCGCTCAACGTCATCCTGGGCTTCACCCAAGTCCTTCAGCAAACCCCCAGCCTCAACGGTGCCCATGACTCCGAACTGCAAGCGATTTACACCAGCGGCGAACACCTGCTCAACCTGATCAACGACATCCTGGATCTGTCGAAGATTGAGGCCGGAAAACTCACCCTCGACTTAACCGAGTGCCATTTAGTGGAACTCCTCAACTCCTTGCAAACCATGCTGGCTCAACGCGCCCTCGCTAAAGGCTTGCAGCTACACCTAGAGTATGACAACATTCCCAGCACCATCCTCGCCGACTCCCACAAACTGCAACAAGTTCTGATTAACCTACTCAGTAACGCGATCAAATTCACCCAACAGGGGCATGTGACCTTGCGCGTCCGGTTGAGCAATATGTCAGCCAACCCCAAAGACCGGGACAGCCGCCGGGACGGAGGGGAAGCCAATACTCCCACCCACGCACCCACTCACCCACTTTCTTCCCGCCCATCCACCCACACCCTGCACTTCGAGGTGGAAGACACTGGCATTGGCATTGCCGCCGACGAATTGCCGATGATTTTTGATCCGTTTGCCCAAGCTTCTGCCGGACGCAAATCGCAGGAAGGGACGGGCTTAGGGCTAGCGATTAGTCGGCGGTTAGTGCGTTTAATGGGAGGGGAGATCACGGTAACCAGTGTGGTTGGTCAAGGCTCCACCTTTTGGTTTGACATCCCTGCCCACATTCTCTCCACCACTCCACCGCAATCCACCCAAACCCATCGCAGCATCGTGGGTTTAGCCCCCAATCAACCCGACTATCGCATCCTGGTGGTTGACGACCAACCGATCAATCGTCGTCTGCTGGTCAAATTATTAGAACCGTTAGGCTTGGCGATTCGGGAAGCGGCCAATGGAGAAGAGGCGATCGCTGAATGGCGTACCTGGCAGCCCCATTTGATCTGGATGGACTTGCGAATGCCCGTTTTGGATGGCTATGAGGCAACTCGTCGGATTCGGGAGTGTGTGAGTGCGTGGGTGCGTGGGTGTGAGGGTGAGTGGGTGAGTGAGAATGAACGCGAGAATGAACGCGAGAGTCAGGGTGAGAGTGATGGCACCATCCATCTAACGCACCCACGCACCCACGCACCCACTCCCCTCCCCCCCCACGCACCTACCCACTCACCCACTCACCCAATCGCCCCCATTATCATCGCCCTCACCGCCCAAGCGTCGATGCTGGATCGCGATCGCGCCCTCAGCGCAGGCTGTGATGACTACATGGCCAAACCCTTTGAAACCAAAGAGTTATATGAAAAACTGACGGAGCATTTGGGCATCCGTTATGCCTATGCTGAACAGATCAGCTTGGCGCAGCCATCCGATATGCTGACGGGCACTCAGTTAGAACCAGAGGTGTTCAACCAGCTTCCCCAACAATGGGTGCTGGATTTACATCGCACAGCGTTGCTCTGCAATGACAAAATGGTGGTGTCGTTGGTGCAAGAAATTGCGGCTGAGTATCCCGCCTTGGCGCAAACCCTCACCCAACTAGCCTATAACTTTGATTTTGAAGAAATCCTCACCGTCACCCAACCCTATGTCGATCGCACGCCGGAGGCTAATGCTGCGAATGAATCGCGTGTTTTGCGGTGATTGGTCATGAGAGATTGGTGATGGGTAATAGGTAATGGGTAATGGGCGATTGGCAAATCTACCTGTTTTCTATGACCGATTATGCATATCCAGTCGATTTATGTCCGCCCCTGATTGAGCCAAACCTCAACAACCTCATCAATAGACTCCGATTACCCATCACCTATTACCTATTACCTATTACCCATCACCTATTACCCATTCCCTATTCCCCCTTACCTCTTGCTCTCCATGCCAACCCCTGTTCCCCGCGATCGCGACATTCAACTGCTAGTGCTCGACATTGACGGCACCATTGCAGGCCGTTCTAACCAAATCCGCGAACCTGTAAAACAAGCGGTGCAAGCGGCTCAGGCTCAGGGGATTCAGGTGGCGATCGCCACCGGGCGGATGTACCAATCTGCCCTGCGGTTTCATCGGGACATTGGCTCCACCTTACCGCTGATTTCCTACCAAGGGGCGTTGATTAAAGACCCGCAAACCGAGGAGGTGCATGGTCACTGGCCTGTACAACGCGACATGGCCTTGCGCTTACTGGATGATCTGGAGCAGCCGGAATTCCGGGATCTGCTGTCGGTGCATTGCTACATCCACGACCAACTGCATGTGCGAGAGCTAACGGAGGAAACGGTGAACTATGCGGAGCGATCGGCGGTGGAACCGTTCGTCGTGGGTGACTTGCGCCAAAGTTTGCACACCGAACCCACCAAAATCCTTGCCATGAGTGAGGACACGAATTTAATTAATTACCTCTACCAAACCCTGTGCCAACGCTACGACCCCAGCGAGTTGTACCTCACCCGCTCGGTGAATACGTTTGTCGAAGCGGCGCATCCAACGGCCAACAAGGGCACAGCGGTGCAATACTTGGCGGAAGAGGTGTTGGGCTTGGCGGCAGCACAGGTAATGGCGATCGGCGACAACTACAACGATGTGGAAATGCTGGAGTATGCCGGACTGGGTGTAGCCATGGGCGATGCCCCAGAACCTGTCAAGGCGATCGCCCAATGGGTGGCTCCAGACGTAAACGCAGATGGCGTAGCCGTAGCGATTCAGCAGTTTTTGTTGGACTAAGGAATCTGCAAATAAATAAAATACCCAGCGTAGGATGCGTTAGGCTTCAGCCGTAACGCATCATCTTTCAGCTATGGGTACTTTATTTTTACGCTCCTCCCTAAAGTCGTTGGACTAACCTTGTGTAGCGACTTTCATCTCAGTAACAGCTAAACATAAGAGCTAAACAAGGGGCTGAAGCCCCTTGTTCTCTGATTGGGGTGGTGCATCACCTTGATTGGGGAACTGCGGTAATCCCGCTTAGGGATGTGCGGATTAATAGTGTACCCACACCGCTACCTGTAGGGACACGGCAATGCCGTGTCCCTACGCCTATCACGGGGATATTATTTTCCCGCAACTCCCTTACTTACACGTTAAAGCGGAACAACATCACATCCCCTTCTTGAACCACATATTCCTTGCCTTCACTCCGGACTAAGCCCTTTTCCTTCGCCGCATTCATCGAACCTGAACTGACCAAATCGGTATAGGCGACGGTTTCGGCACGGATGAAACCCCGTTCAAAGTCAGAGTGGATCACTCCTGCGGCTTGGGGTGCGGTCATGCCAGCGGTGATCGTCCACGCGCGGGTTTCCTTGGGTCCCGTGGTGAAGTAGGTGCGGAGTCCCAACAACTCATAGGTCGCCCGGATCAGTGACTTTAAGCCGCCTTCAGCCACGCCCAATGACTCCAGAAACTCCGCCCGGTCTGCATCGGGCAAATCCACCAACTCCGATTCCACCTGCGCCGACACAATCACCACTTGGGCGTTTTCTTGCGCCGCCACGGTACGGACTTTTTCCACCCATTCGTTGCCTGTCGCCAAATCATCCTCAGACACATTGGCGGCGTAGATCAGCGGTTTGCGGGTCAGCAATCCCAGCGGTTTAACGATCAATTCTTCTTCATCTGTCAAAGTAACTTGACGAGCCGATTTCCCATCGTTCAAGGCCGCCAGCAGTTTTTCCAACACCTCTAGTTCCGCCTGGGCTTCTTTACTGGCGCGAGCTTGTTTGCGGGTGCGATCGGCCCGTCGCTCAATCTGAGCGAGGTCAGCCAATGCCAACTCCAGGTTAATGATTTCAATATCGCGCACGGGGTCAACCGAACCCGCAACGTGGATAATGTCGTCGTTCTCGAAACAGCGCACCACTTGGGCGATCGCATCCACTTCGCGAATGTGCGACAAAAACTGATTACCCAACCCCTCCCCTTGGCTGGCTCCCTTCACCAATCCCGCAATGTCCACAAACTCGATCCGGGTCGGCACAATTTGCACCGAACTGGACAAGTCCGACAGCACCTGTAACCGCTCATCCGGCACAGCGACCACACCCACATTTGGCTCAATGGTGCAAAAGGGGAAGTTCGCCGCTGTGGCCTTAGCATTGGCGACGAGGGCGTTAAAGAGGGTTGACTTGCCAACATTGGGCAGTCCAACAATTCCGGCAGTGAGCATGGTGGGGAGAGTGGATAGGGGATAGGGAAGGGTTGATGGTGAATGGGGGAAAGGATGGTGCTGAATCGGAGGATGAATTGGAGCGAAGTTCCAATTCATCCAACTTCTAATTCATATCCTGAATCAGCAACGCCGGGGAAAGGAGTGGGGGAGG
>CAZJZR010000204.1:0-6478 GCA_964550475.1 uncultured bacterium | reverse complement strand
AACGCACCACACACCAACCTTCGCAGTGGTGAAATGTCGCTGTAAACCCCACGAAGTATAGGTTGCGTCAATTACTGCATCCGGTAATTTCAAACGATACTGCTGACGACTATCGATAATTTGCTCAATAGGGTTCTTCAAAAATAAGGAAGGTACGCTACCGACAGAGCCTAAAAATCAAGATTTGTCATTTTCAACTCTTTCGATAGCGTGGCTCTTTTATTTTTGAAGAGGACTAATCAAGGGTGTAACGATTACCACTCATCTCGCGTAACCGTTCACTCCCCGTCAGAGGAGAAACAAGCGGGCGTAGCCCGCAACGCTTTTTCCGTAGGGAGATGTGAAGGGTTACCATCTCGCAATGCTCGTTATTGATTATGCTTCTCTGGCATCAAAAGGATTCAACACCGATAATCCTTCAATCCATTCAAAATCGTTGACATTTCTGGTGACCAAGACCAAACCATGAACTAATGCGGTTCCCGCAATGATCGCATCTCCTAGCGTCATACGTTGTATTTGCCGTAGTAGTACAGCCTGCTCCACAACAGGTTGCGAAATCGGTAAAATTAACGATACCGCAAAAAATTCTTCAAGTAGTTGGCGTTCCAGATCTGTCAAACGATGATATCCCAGAGTTTCTAGGTAGCTAACTGCTGAGATGGCTGGTTCATGGACTGCGATAAATTCACGGAGCCAAGGATATTGGGGCTGAGTGGCATAAATGATGATATTGCTATCGAGTAGCATCATGCGATCAGTCGCTCCGGCCAGGAAGTTCACGATCGCGGCGAATGTCCTGTTGCCACACCACCGGATCAACCCCAGCAAATGCATTAGCTTGGGCTAATTGTTCTAACACTGAAGCCATACGTTGACCACGATTCTGAGTGGTTGCGGTTGGGCTTTCGCTGAGTAAGGTGACAAGAACCTGAATGGCGCGATCGCCTTGGAGCCAGCGGTTAACGTCTTCTTGCCATTCTAATAAGTTGCCCTTTAAGATAGCGCGAAATGTATGCAGCATAATCAATAGCTCTCAATTGCAGCCTGTTTAAACATCATAGGTTGGTTGCTGAGTTCAAACTGGCTTTATTTTAGGCGATCGCCCCCGCTGAGGTTGGTGGAATAGAGGGGTGGGTGTTGTGAGATCTGTAGGGGCGAAGCATTTGTACCAGCATTTACCGCTAATGACAGAGATCTAAATGCAAATGCTTCGCCCCTACGGGTGGCGGGTGGTGGATGGATGCGGCTGGGTGCGAGTTGGGCAACCGTTCAAAAAATTTTGAGCATCCTCCGGATAGGCTTGGCCAACGCGCTACGCGCGAAGGAAGAGAGAAAAGTAAAGAAGTATAAAGGGAAAAAGAGAAAGAGGGAAAAGGGTTAAGGAGTCCTGGGAACAACACAAACAACCCGAAAGCCGAGGTAGTCATCACGGTCACCAAGATTGCCCCTGAGGCGAGAAGCAGAGCGACAATACCAGGGATAGCCGTACCAAGAACCACCACGCAGAACACGGAGATCGCTATCTCCTCCAGTTAACCACGCGCTACCATCTGTTGGTGCCCCCTCATAACTCTCATGCCAGTGATCGGCACACCATTCCCAAACATTGCCGTGCAGGTCATATAAGCCAAAACTATTCGGGGGATAACTACCCACATCACTGGTTCGCTGTAAATACTTGCCCTTCGGAGCTTTGCCATAGGTATAATTGCCATCATAGTTAGCCAAATCTGGCGTAATCGTCTCACCAAAATGAAATGGGGTAGTGGTGCCAGCCCGACAGGCATATTCCCATTCCGCCTCTGTGGGTAGCCGGTACTGGCGATTGGTGTGGCGAGACAGGCGATCGCAAAACTCCACCGCATCTTCCCACGACACCCGCTCCACCGGACGATTCGCCCCTTTGAACTTGGCAGGGTAGGGATGAAGATTACGATTCACCGGGGGCAAAGCCGCCACTTGTCTCCATTGGCTTTGGGTAACTAGATACTTGCCGATGAAAAAGGCGGGAACTCTCACCTGATGCTGCGGCCTTTCGTCAGAAGTCGCCTTTGATTCTCCCTCTGGTGCCCCCATCCAAAAGGTGCCCCCTGGAATCGCCACCATCTCCAGCGTCACCCTACCCCCTAAGTCTTCTACTGTCAGATTCAGATTGTTCCTGACTGAAAAGATCTCAATCGTCATCTCCAGCGTCACCCTACCCCCTACGTCTTCTACCCTATACCGAGCCTGTCCCCACCGCCGCTCCACCTCTACGCCTTGCTCGTTCACCCGCACCACCGGGAACACTGCCACAGGCAATCCCCGCTCTACCCCACAAGTGAGCAATCGGTTGAGCAAGCGGTGCAGATAATCCTCTTTCCTCAAGCGGGGATAATAACCGGGTCTGAGATTGGCTGACGAGGCTGAGACAGACTCATTCTGCCACCCCACCAACTGGCGAAACTGGGTACGTTTTACCGAGTCATCCCCTGGGATACCGTCCCAAATGGCTGCTTGCAGTTCCAAGCCAAACCGCCCACAGGAATAATGCACCCACAATTGGTCAATCCACGCCAAATCACCAGAGGGAATAGCCTCTACAGCCAGTGCCGCTCCCGCATGGTCGGTTCCAGCCTGCTGCAACAGGCGATCGGTCACTTGGCTGGCTTGCTGCCAATCCTGCAAATACAAGTAGCGTTCTAACCGCAGAAATTTGTCCGGCAGTTTCGTGCGAACTATTCGCAAGCCATGGGCTTGTCCCCAACTGCCCAGCGTCCAACAGGCCAATTCAGGAAATTCTGCTGACCGCACCTGTCGCGCCTCTACGCCTGTGGGCAGTCTAAAAAAGTAGGTGTGTGGATCATCGGGATCGGCTAGATTGTTGGTGTTGAGGCCATAACTATTGCGGGTGACATTCCGCAGCCAACAACAGAACTGTAACGCCAGTTCCAGAGACAAATCGGTCACAGGAGCCTCTGGATTGAGCAGTTCTGTCCAAGCAACGGGGACATATCCAGAATCCGCCTCACGGGGAACATCGGGATCAGACAGAAACAGGTGATACTCCGCCCGCGAAATCAACCCCGGATCAATTTCTGTGTCATCATCCATTCGCAACAGCCCCGTTAACCGCCGCTTCAGCTTCACTTTTGCCGCTAACTGGGCAATTTCCGGATCGGGCGACTGCAAACTAAACCGCTCCAACTCCTGCCGCACAGCCGCATCCACGCTTTTACCCGTTTCCACACAGTCATAGGCCACCAGCAGCGAATTTAAGGTGGGTGTAGCCAACGCCGCCTGCACCAACTCTGTCACATCATTCTTCGCCGCATACAGCCGGATCGTTTCGTGCCACCAGGTCTGCTGGATCTGACCCACCAGCAGATCCAACAGCCCCGCATCCTTCACCTGCACCGAAGCCAAATACTCCTGAAAACTCAAGTGGGCAAACTGATACACCCCCACTTCCCGCTCCGTCAGCAGTCCCGTCACTTCCTTAATATGCTTCAGAAACGCCGCTGGACTGACTCGATCTCCCGCCACCTGCTGCAACGGTGGCGCAATGATTTGTAAGCCTTGCTCCACCCGAAAGTCTCGCTGATTCAAGTGCATCAACGCCAACGCCAACACCTGCAAAACCGACCGTTTCTGTTCCGCATTCAACGGAAACGGTTCCGTCAGACCCTTGGCCTCCTGTCGCCGCACCAACAACACATCACAAATCTCGTCATACAAGTCCACCCGACTTCCAGGCAACGCCCCCCGATTATCATGCACCGTGGCAATCATCGTCAGCAGCAACGGGTTCAACGCCATCGCCGCCAAGGGGGGATACTGTTTCACCCGCCGGATCAAATCATCCGCCTTCGCCTCAGCCGCCGCTTTCACCCCTGGATCCAGCTTGCGGACTTGGCGCAACACTTCATTCTGCAAATACCAGCGGTGCAAAAACTGCTCCATCTGCCCCAAACTAAAGCCCTGCACCGCCAGCGTGATCCGCGCCTCCGTTAACGGTGCCGTGCGATAACCATAGGGTCGGGAGGTCAGCAACCAAAATGCCTCCGGATAGGCTTGGATTTGCCGATCCACCCATTGGCTAACCTGACGGCGTTGGGCTTCATCCGCTACTTCATCCAACCCATCCAACATCACCAAACACCGCCCCGCCGACAACTGCGACTCAAACCATTGCGGCGACAGGTTGAGGCTTTTGCCTTGGGGTAAGGTTTTCACCTGCTGCACAATCACCGCCGTTAAATCTGGGGCATGGGCAATAATGCTGTCCCGAATTTGGTGCAACGGCAACAACACCGGAATCAGCGTCGGAATTTGGCGACTGCGGCGACGGTGAGCCGTTTGGGCATAGGTGAGCGTCAGGTGTTGCAACAGCGTACTTTTGCCCGATCCAGGGGCACCGACAATCACCATCCGCTTATAGGCCGCTTCCCGCCGACTTTCCAGCAAAAAATCCCACACCTCCAAACTGCCGACCGTTTCCTGGCGTTGGATCAAGGCCGGGGAAATTTGCTCCAGGCTTTTGCTCTGCATCCGCAGCGGCACAAACACATGGTCAAAGTCCAAAATCGACTGGCCGGGAGTCTTTAAGCCCTGGGTGCGGTAGGTGCGATAGGCATAGATCAAACTTTTGTAGTAGGCACCACGAAACTGCGGCGTAATCCGCCACCACAGAGCCACCACCGCCGCTTCCACCTGCGCCACAATCCAGTCGGCCAAGGAATCGCTGCTGGTTTCCAACCGTTGATCCAGCCGATCCAACACTTTGTTGATCACGCTGGCGACAAACTTGGCCGCCAAAGCCAGCACCACCACACCCACCGATGCGGTGCCCGTCAACAGGGCTAAGCCAAACTGACCACTGCGGAGCAGTGCTATCGTCGCTGCAAAGCCAAGTCCACCACTGGGCAACCCCACCCACCGGAGAACCCGCTGAATCCATTGTTGGCGGTGTTGGTAGCGTTGGGGTGGAGTTGCATCGGTGCTGGTGTCGATGCTGGGGTCAGTGGTGGTGGCGACAGGTACAGACGGGGGTGGGGTGGGTTGCTCTGGCATGATGGGCGATCGCGGCAACAGCAGGTTAGCCAACAGTTTAGCCCGACCTAGCCTTGGCGTTCGAGGTTTACGCTCAGATTGCCGTTCATGATCCGTAGCAGTTGCAATGGCTGCAAGAGACTGAACTGCATAGCCTCTGACCTGGATCATTCACCTGTAAGGCGTGTTGAATGCAGCGAAATGTACCGTTTAGGGATATATCGAGGTTTCCACAATTGCTGCGGAGGAGACGGGTGGTACATTTCGCACGGCTCAACAGACCCAACGCAGGCTAAACAAGGGCAAATTGACCGGACGCGACCCCTTCTAGAAATCGCCAGGCAATCAGCAGTTGGGTGAAGCGGGTGGTGGAGATCAGGGTTTGGTCGTCCGTGGGGATAGCCGTATTGATGGCAATCCCGGTGAACTGCACAATATGTTGTTCCAGTTGAATGATCGTTTCTGCCGCCATCACACCATCCAAGTGCAGCGCGATCGCCCGTCGTCCCCAATAGGTGGAGGGCACCGCTGCCAACAGGAACGGAGCTTGGTCTCCGGTAGACAATGCCCCCAGATCAAACGGCAGCGGTAAGGATGGCAGGGGCATGGTCGGCGGCTCCATGATCAATTCCATCCGATAGCAGGACTGGGGCAAACTGCCGCGAAAGCGATGCCGCGCCCACTGATCAATTTGGCTGGGAAAGATTTTAATCACCACATGGGCATTGGTCTTTTGGAAATCAATCCAACGTTTGTAAGCGGCCAAGCGATGGAGCATTTCCGACTCCAACGCCTCTGCCTTGTGGCCGCGCCGCTTCACGTCTCGCGCCCATTTCCACTCCCACTTCACCGCTAAATCCGGGTCTACGTAAATGCTGAAGTCGATCCAGGGCAAAAAGTCGGGATACAGCACATGCAGCCCCTCCACCACGATGATGGGGGTCGGGCTGAATGATTGCGGCGGATCAAATTCTCCGGTGGCGTGGTTGTAGAGTGGTAGCTGAATCGGTTGGCCTTGCTTGAGGCTGGCCAGATGTTGCGCCAATAAATCCAAATGATTGGCAGCGGGATCGAGCGGTAACCGACCACTCTGCTGCCGTTGCACCCGATTTTCCTTGTGATAGCCATCGGTGCAAATGGTGGTGACCAAATCATCACCCAGCAATCGACGAATCCCATCGCTGAAGGTACTTTTGCCGCTGCCACTGTCGCCTGCAACGGCAATGATGATGGGCGATCGCATCTGTTGCAGCGTATGCGCCAACAGGGAACAGTTGGGGGATCGGGAGATGGAAGTCATAGTGACATGGTCTCTTACATTCCATGAACCGGGTGTTAAGAGATAGTGGAGTTTTTTCAACCCATGTCCCCTCAGATATAGGTTGATAAATAACAAGATAAATATCCCAGGAGGGACTTATGATCCAAAAAGTGTCCTCCGGCT
>CAZJZR010000203.1:0-6483 GCA_964550475.1 uncultured bacterium | reverse complement strand
GAGTTAGGCAGTGGGTGGGTAGGGGGGTAGGGGAGTGGGTGGGAAAGTGGATGGGGAAAGTAACTCATGACTCACCACTTACCACTGATCACTCTCCACTCTACAGCTCAACTTACCGGAACACCTTTTGGGGGGTGCGGTTGGGGCGAACTTGCAAGTCAATTGGCTCTAGCAAAGATTGCCCTGTCATTTCCGGCGGTTGGGGTAGGTTGAGGATTTGCAGGATGGTGGGGGCAATGTCAGCCAACCGTCCATCATGGCGGAACCGCACATCGGTGCCGTAGTGGGGAATTTTCAGCCGTTCCCCTTCTACTAGGATAAACGGAACGGGGTTGGTGGTGTGGGCTGTCCAGGGATTTCCCTTTTCATCGGCCATATATTCCGCGTTACCGTGGTCAGCGGTAATCAGAGCGGTGCCCCCGGCCTTACTCAAGCTGGACAGTAGACGACCCAGGCATTGATCGACGGTGGTAATGGCCTCAATGGTCGGTTGCATCATGCCCGTATGCCCCACCATGTCGGGGTTGGCGTAGTTGACCACAATCAGCGAGTAGATCCCCTTCTCGATCGCACGGATCACCGTATCCGTGACTGCGTTGGCCGACATGCTGGGGGCGCGATCGTAGGTGGCCACCATGGGACTGGCGACCAATTCCCGGTCTTCGCCCTCAAACGGTTCTTCAATGCCACCGTTAAAGAAGTAGGTAACGTGGGCGTATTTTTCGGTTTCGGCGGTGCGGAATTGCTTCAAGCCATGCTGTGCCAATACCTGCCCCAAAATGTTATTGAGGTTTTGGGGTTCAAAGGCCACCAGGACGGGCAGGGACGGATCGTACTGGGTGAAGGTGAGGTAGGACAGGGGTTTGATCAGTTCGCGCTCAAAGCCGTCGAAGTCGGGATCAACGAAGGCGTAGGTGAGTTGACGGGCGCGATCGGGGCGGAAGTTGAAGAAAATTACCCCATCTCCGGCTTCTACGGCTCCGGGGGCAATCCGCACCGGTAAAACAAATTCGTCGGTGACCCCTTCGGCATAGGAGGCTTTCAAGGCTTCGAGGGTTGATTTCCCACAGCCTGCGCCGTCTTGGGTCATCAGGTTGTAGGCTTTTTGGGTGCGATCCCAGCGGCGATCGCGATCCATCGTATAGTAGCGACCGGAGAGAGTAACAATCCGCCCCAACTGAGCCTTGGCGATGTAGTCTTCAATCTGCTGGACGGCATACTGGCCATCGGTGGGGTTGGTGTCCCGACCGTCGGTAACCACATGGATGCAGACATCGGCGATCGCTTGTTCCTTGGCCAAGTCAATCAGGCCAAACAGATGGGAAAGGTGGGAATGAACGCCACCATCGGAACACAGACCCACAAGGTGTAACTTGCCATTTTGTTGTTTCACCTCATGGCATAGCTTTAGCAGAGCCGAATTGGCTAGGATGGTACCGTCTTCTACGGCATCGGAGATCCGCACCAATTCTTGGGGTACAACGCGGCCTGCACCAATATTTAAGTGGCCAACTTCGGAATTACCCATTTGGCCATCCGGCAGACCGACGGCCTTGCCAGAAGTCTTGATCAAAGTGTGTGGATAAGTCGCCCAAAGACTGTCCATCACCGGAGTCGCCGCACTGGCGATCGCATTATCGTTGGCATCTTCCCGATAGCCCCAGCCATCTAGAATGATCAGCACCAGTGGCGAGATCGGAGTTTGCGCCATAACTTGCGCCATAAATATGCTGTCCAATGGAGGTTAACAAGCTGCCATGCGATCAGATAGACATACGCTAATCTGCGGTCTGCATGGATTGATGGTAACGCGGCCAACTCAAAAAGATGGAGATATTTAAGGGAAATATTATTGAACTAAAACTTTGAATTTTAATGCTATCAGCAAATCCTACCAAGGATTAAATTTTTCAGCAATTTTCTGAGGCGGCGTTCTGGCTATGGGTAAACGATTAATGCACTGGCTTGGGTTCTGTTGTTGTTTGATGCTGGCGATCGCCGCGACCCAAGCTGTTGCCCTGCCAACCACGCCGGAGGAGATCAAACCGATTTACGTCCAACCCTATGCCCTCAGCCAATGTCTCGCTCCCGTCCCGCCGATGGATCGGGACACAGGCATAGTGATTCAAGATCAAAAAACCTTGGCTGCTCGTTGGCTGAACACCCCAGATTGCCAAAAACAGGACAAGCCCAGTCTCGATTTTAACCGTGACATTCTATTGGGGCGAGCCTTTACGATTCCCGGTGGCTGTTCGCGCGGCGGCAACGGGTTCACCCTCAGCGTCACCCAAGACAAACGTCGCCGCACCTACACCCACACCATTACCCACGGCACTGGCCCCTGTGCAGGCAGTTCGGTTCACGAAATCTGGGTCGTTGCCTCCAATCCTCCCCTGGGTTACACAGTGGAATTCGCAAAAAAACAACAAAACGGATTGATTGTGACGTGTGGGTATGAGGAGGAGTGGTGAGTGATGGGGAAAGGAGAAAGGGTGAAGGGTGAAGGGTCAAGGGTGAAGTATCAAGGAAGTATGAAATGTGAAGGATAAGACGTTGGGGGGAAGTAGTTTGGTTATGGACAAGCAACGTAATTGCCCAGATGAATCAACGCTGGATTGTTTGATCCACGGTTGGGACACGCAACCCCTACATGGCCTTCTGTGTGCGGTCTGTAAGGGTGCGGTGGCCGCGTCCTTAAGTCCCTGATTGCTTTTGCCAACCATCTCCCAATTTCCCCCGACTCACCGCCCCACTGACTCATCTACCCACTTACCCACCTACCCACTCACCCACTCACCCACTCAACTACCGACCTCCTCCATGTCTCTTTCTCTCACCGATCAAACGACCTTCGACGCTTACCTTGCCGCTGCGGATATTCCAGCGGCGTTGGCAATTTTGCAGTGTTATCCTGACCTGCGGCATACGGATTTACCCAAGGTGGAGAAACGAGTGTTAGCAGCGATCGCGGCGCAACCTGTGGCGATTCGGCAATTGGTGTTGGGATTTGCCTCGCCGTCCCCGTCGATTCGGCGATTTTGCAAAAAGTACTACCCCAAGTTGGGCGCGGTGGCAGCGACGGATTTGCTGTATTTGTTTGTGGAAAGTCTCGATCCGTTGCGCCCCGTCACCCAGGACAGTGAAGGTTTGTTAGGCAGTTGCGGGGGTTACGCCAGTCCGTTGGGGCAGGTGATCCAGGAGGCTAACCTGAGTCTGGAGATTCGGCGGCCAGAAATTGAAGTCTATTCGGATGCTTCCCGACTGGCACGGGAGGTGCTGGAACCGTTGCCTGCGGCGTTGGCGGCGATCGCTGGAGAGACATGGCTGTTGGCGTTTGAGTACTACTATGGCTTGGGCGTGTTCTATTCCATGACCCCGAAAAATTATCAGTCGCCCTTGGCTCAACACAGTCGTAGCCTGTTCCATCATGTCAGCTATCACATTGCCGATGGCTTTAAGGAACTGGTGCGATCGCGGGCGAAAAAAGCCGATTCCCACTTGTTCGCCGCCATGCAGAGTTGGATTCAGCGACAGTTGTTACTTGACCAAGAGCGATGGCAAACCACCCCGATCGCAGCCGTGCGCGATCGCCTGCTTCAGCACCGCCATCAGTACCTCACCCCCATGAACCTGTATTGGTTCACTGCCGATCATTTTCTCTGGTTTCCCCAAGAGCAGCGCGTTACCCTTTACCGTCAAATCAAATCCACTTTACAAAGTCTAGGTGGCCGGGATGCTGGCACTGTCCAAGCCGCATTTTTGCGCCATTACCAAGACCGCTATCCCGACGAAGCCCAAGCCGCCAACCAACCCGAACCTCAACCCCAACCGACATCCCCTGAACCACCTCCACTCTCACCTACCCACGCACCCACGCACCCTCCTACCCCCACACCCGCTTCCACCATCACCCTCCAAACTACCCCTATCTTCGCCGTCGATCGCGAAACCATCTTTTATCACTTATTCAGCTTGGCGAGTTGGCTGGATTTGCACGGTATTGCCCAACAACTGCACCAGAAAGATTTAAAAAATCCTTGGGATGAAACATTTCCCCCTCCCAACCCTGACCCAGCGGTACAAAAAGATGAGCAATTGGTCGCCCATTTGCGACAGTTGGCGATTGAACGGGTGGCTTTGGTACGGGTGCCTGCCGATCCGCATCAGCAAACTCGTGCGACTAAGGCGCATCGGTCGGTGTTGGGGCCAGTGCTGGCTGGGACGGAAGCGAATGACTACGGCGATCTGTTGTTGACCCTGCTGCAACGGGCCGTTGATCAACGGCTGGCTGGAGTCGAGTCCCGACGAAGCGAGTTAGCACGAGCAGCGGTGGATGAACAGGGCGATCGCGAGATGGAGTTACGGCAAGCGTATTACCAGATCATCCGGTTGATGGAAGTGGCGTTGCTGTTTCTGCCCGATCGCCTGTTCCCCCAATGGTTGCAACTCTGGCACGATCGCGCCGATCCCCTGCATCCGTTCCAGCACTATTCCTACAATCGCCATGATGACCTGCCGCAATTGATGGAGACACGCTTCCCAACGGAGGCTCCGTTTCTGCTGCTGGACTTGCAACAGGATGTCTGTTGGCCTAATGCAGATAGCAGTTGGCAGTGGTATTTGGTGCAAGCCTATGCCAGTGGGGAAGACCGGGCACGGGCGGCGGTGCTGGCCAGTCTGCAACGGGGTGAACTGTCACACGAACCCCACTATGCCCGCTGTCATTGGCATTCGGCCTATCAATGGATGGTGTCCCAGTGGTGGGAGAGGCAGGATGTTGAATTGTTAGCGATCGCCTGCGATCGCTGTGCTATTCCAATGTATTGGAAAGGGGAAAAAGCCTACTGTCCGGTGGTGAAGACTTACCGGGACGATCGCGGTTACGCGGCGCGTACCTACGAGTCGGCGGATGGGGCGATCGCGGTATCGGACATCTGCCAACGGGTCTATCAACACTATCCCGACCGCTTGGCGGGGATCGTTGCCAATAATCTGCAACTGGCTGGCCAAGAACGGGCGGCTTGTACACTGCTCCTGGGGTTCGCTACGGTGGCCACTGACCTTACCCCGTTCCAAGCTGAGCTGACGGCATGGCTAGATCTGTTGGAATCGCCAGAAGCGTTTGCGATCGCTGCCGCTCTGCAACTGTTCACCACCCATCCCCACCTTGGGACGGACATCCTGCCCGATCTACTGCTGGCCTGCGATCGCGCCTTGGCCTCCTCTTCGTCTAGCATTGCCAAATCTGCCCTTAATTGTTTAGGACAGTTGGCGATCGCCCTCCCGGAGGCACGGGATCACGTCGTCGTCAGTCTAGAAAACAGTCTCTACAGCGAAACTGCTTCGATTTTGGAGGAAACCCTGAAGGTATGGAAAAAGCTGTTGACCAAAGTCAAGACCGTGAACATTCCTCCAACTGCGATCGACCGTCTGCATCAACTGGCCAGCAATGATCCCAAGCGATACAACAAGCTCGTCAAAGCCTGTCTGGGCTGAGAGCAGGGGCATCCGCGCCCCTCACGGTTGGATTTGCTGGAGTTTTTCCTCAAAATAACTTTGGCGCACCTGCAACTGTTGGGCTAATTGCAACCCATTTTGGAAGGCGGTTCGGGCTTGGCTATAGGCTTGTTTGGCTTGGTAGACTTGGCCGATTTGGTCATAGACTTGCATTTGGCCGTAGCTGTTGTAGGAACGTTGTTCCACCTCCAGCAAGACCTGGTAAATTTGCAGGGCATCATCCCATTGCTGGCGATCGCGGTACAGCGTTCCCAGGGGTTTGAGTGCGTCGGCTGCGTCGGCAAACTGTTGCAACGACATCGCCAACCGATAGGCCGATTGGTAGAGTTGCGCGGCTGTGTTCAGTTCCTTCAATTGCACATAGTAATCCGCCATGGCCACCTGTAGCGGTGGAATGGGGCGGCGATTGTTTTGACTCTGGTAAATGTCGATGATCTGACTGTGAACGGCGATCGCCCGTTGCCAGTTGCCAATTTCGCCATAGGCCACCGCTAGGGACTTGAGGATGGCGATTTCATCGGCGCGATCGGCACTCAGCCGTCCCCGTTTTTGTAACAGCGGCAGTAACTCTTCGTAGATTTGGGAGGCTGCCGTATAGCGGAACCAGTTGAGGTTGAGGCGGGCGATCGCGGCCAGACTATCCTCCTCTAACCGTTGATTCTGAGCCTGTCGAGCCAGGGTTAACAATTGCTGATGGGTGGCCAGAGAGGGTTCCAGCAACCGCACCGCTTCATAGGCACTGGCCAACTCCTGCAAAAATGGCAACGGTAAGGTCTTAATCCCCTGCCGCGCCAGTTTGGTTTGCACCTGTTGCTGCAACTTCGGCAACCGGAAAATCACCTCATCCAGTACAGGCCGCTGATTTTCCCGCCACGCCAACGTCCCCACCCGTCGTAGTGCCCTCACCTCTTCCATCGGCCCCAACGCCTGCCGCAACCGCACCTCCCGCAACCAAATGGCAAACGC
>CAZJZR010000202.1:1684-6501 GCA_964550475.1 uncultured bacterium | reverse complement strand
TGCTGTCCAACAGTTGATTGTTGAACCCAATGAACTGGTGCGGGAAACTCCCTACCTGCGCCACGCGATCGCCCTGACCCAAGCTGGTTTTGGCTTGAATCAGTTAGAAGTAAAAACCTTTGATCCCGTCGGTGGCCTTTCCCAAGCCAGCTTGAGACGCAATGACTTGACCGTGCGGAACATTCGGCTGTGGGATAAACGACCATTGTTGCAAACCAACCGCCAACTGCAACAAATTCGCCCGTACTATCGGTTTTACGATGCTGATATTGATCGGTACACCTTGCAACGGAACAGTACCCCAGCCCCAGCGAAGCCGAGCGATGCCACGCAGGACAACCCCTTAGCCGAGGAGATCCCGCAGGGTACTGAACCAGGGAGAGTGCCGGGACTGAAGCCGCTTGTCCAAGCCGTGCCCCAACCCAACAATGAAAGACCAGCGAACACCGAAAAGCAACAGGTGTTGATTGCAGCGCGGGAATTAGACTACCAAGCCATCCCTGCTCCAGCACAAACTTGGGTGAATCGGCATCTGGTCTACACCCATGGCTATGGCTTTACCCTCAGTCCAGTCAATCGGGTCGGTGCAGGAGGGCTGCCGGATTATTTCGTCAAAGATATTGGGATTGGGGAATCGCCACCAGACACCCCGCGCACCCCTGCCAACGCTGAGAGCACCCCTGCCCAACCTGTGACCAATGGCGGTAATTTGGCGATCGCCAATGCCCAAATCCGCGCCAGCCTACCCATTGGCCATCCCCGGATTTATTACGGAGAGTTGACCAACAGCCATGTGATGACCGGAACACGGGTGCGCGAACTGGACTATCCCACCGCCGATGGCAACGCCTACAACACCTACGACGGTAGAGGGGGTATCCCCATTCAGACCCCTTGGCGACGCGCCATGTTTGCCCACTACCTTACCGATTGGCAACTGCTGTTCACACGGGACTTTACTCCTGAGACCAAGGTGTTGTTCCGCCGCAATATTATGGAACGGGTGCAGGCGATCGCGCCCTTCCTGCAATACGACAGCACCCCCTACCTGGTTGTCGCCGATGCTCGCCTATTTCGGGGTACTGGGGGACGTGGCACCGCTACCCTCCCTGCCGAAAACCATTATCTCTATTGGATGCTGGATGCCTACACCCTCAGCGACCATTACCCCTACTCCGACCCCTACCAACCCAACCTGAAAAACTCCAAAAACTCCAGTCACTTCAACTACATCCGCAATTCAGTCAAGGTGGTGATTGATGCCTACCATGGCACCGTGCAGTTCTACGTTGCCGATCCCCAGGATCCGCTCATCCAAGCGTGGAGTCGGGTGTTCCCCAACGTGTTCCACCCCCTGGATGCGATGCCCCCCACACTCCGCAGCCACATCCGCTATCCCACAGACCTCTTCCACATCCAGTCGGAGCGGTTGCTGATTTACCACATGACCGATCCCCAAGAGTTCTACAACCGCGAGGATCAATGGCAAATTCCCACAGAAATCTATGGGCAAGACATGCAAGCGGTGGATCCCTATTACCTGATTACCAAACTGCCGGAAGCACAGACGGAAGAGTTCATCCTGTTGCTGCCCTTTACCCCCACTGGGCGCAATAACTTGATTGGCTGGCTGGCGGGACGTTCCGATGGGGCGGAATACGGCAAGCTCTTGCTATATCAATTTCCCAAACAACGGCTCGTGTTTGGGCCGCCCCAAATTGAGGCTCGAATTAACCAAGACCCCACGATTTCCCAACAAATTTCGCTGTGGAATCGCAAGGGGTCGCGGGTGATCCAAGGCAATTTGCTGGTCATCCCGATTGAACAATCGCTGTTGTACGTGGAACCGCTCTACTTGGAAGCGGAACAGAACAGTTTGCCCACGTTGGCGCGGGTGGTGGTGGCTTACGGCGATCGCATTGCCATGGCTGAAACCCTTGATGCGGCCTTAAAAGCGGTCATTCCCAATTAAGCCTACAAACAGCGTCCTCAGTGTTATGGCTTGTCATTGCGGCAATTTCTCATTGGGGCTAGCAGAGATGGCACCCATAACCGACCCATCACCGGATGCAGTAGCGTTAACCCCTACCCATGGAGCCATTTGCTGAACAACCGCCGATGCAACTTCTCAGGCGTGCAAATGAGTGTATTGGTTGCTACTAATTGTAAGGCTAGCTTTAAGAACAGATGGAACGACACACGAAGAAACAGTTGTTTCGGGATTTTTTGAGAATGACTATCATTTCAACGATAAAGATATGACTAACAACTGATTCATCCTAACTACATTCCGTATCGCGTCACCTATAGTGAGTTACATAAGTAACAGGAATCTTTGATTCACCCGCTAAGTACAGATGCTGAAATCCTCCCTGAAGTTCATCTCGCGATCCGTTCCCACGTTCTCACTGATTGGGCTATCTGCCGGACTCTCTGCCTTACTAGCCGCCAATCCCGCTGATGCTTTTGTGATCAAGTTTGATGCGACCAGTGACTCTTCCAATTCTCCTGCTACTGGCGCATCGGCCTCTGTGAACTTTGACTTTGTGCAGTCAGGTAGTAACGTCTTATTAAACCTGACCCTCACGAACACCACAGGACAAATCCCCAGCTTTGGTTCCCGTGCGACGCAATCGACCCTCGTTGGATTTGGGTTTGATTTGATTGATGGCGTGACAGTGCAAGCCTACAACTCTGGTACCACCGCATACAACAGGCTTTACGGTGACGTTTCCAGCTTTACATCAAATATTCAACCCACTCTCAAAGGTAATGCCACCTTAAACCCATTTGGCACTCTTGATGTTGGGATTCGTTCTAATGGCAATGGCAATGGGACATTCGGAGGGGGGAACCCCACCACGGGCTTAACCGCAGGACAATCTGGAACAGTGACCTTTACCTTGGCAGGCTCTAACTTAGTCGCCAGTACCCTACAAACTCAATTCCTCCAAGGGTTCCAAAGCGGTAATTTGAATGCAGTGACGCGCTTCCAACAAGTGAATGCAGGGGGCGGCAGCGACAAGCTGAAGTTAGTCATGCCCAAACCCCCCAAACCCGCATCAGTCCCCGAACCCGGCACATTGAGTGCTTTGGCTCTGACCGGTTTGCTAGCCTTCCGCCATGGTCGGAATCGCCAAGCACAAACCAAGTTGAGCTAAGAAGCGGTTTGCAAAGGTAGCTGGAAGTGATGATTTAAGTTTCCAATAGACATGGCGCACCGCCAACCTCTTTTTCCAGAGGTGGCGGTGTTTTCTTTAGAATGGGTAAGAGTTTGGTGGATAGTGGATAGTGGATGGTGGTAAGTGATGAGTGGTGAGTGATGAGTGGTAATTGGTGAATTTCCCAATTACCCATTACCCATTACCAATCACCAATTACCAATTACTAATCCATCCACTATCCACCATCCACCCATCACTCACCACTCTCCACTCTCCACCCATCACTCACCTTCCTCCTATGACCCACCAACGCATTGCCCATCTACTCCGCCACGGCAACCCCGATGACCCAGTAACCGTTAAGGGTTGGGTGCGGACGAAGCGGGAATTGAAGGAATTTGCTTTTTTAGAAGTGAATGATGGGTCGTCGCTTCAGGGGTTGCAGGTGGTGCTGAGTCCGCAGTTGCCGGAGTATGGGGAAGTGGTGCGGCGATCGCACACGGGAGCCTCCATTGCCGTGTCGGGGGTGTTGGTGGCTTCCCCTGGCAAAGGACAGCGGATTGAACTGAAGGCCGAGTCCGTCACCATCTATGGTGAAGCTGACCCCGACCAATACCCGCTGCAAAAAAAGCGGCACTCGTTTGAATTTCTGCGTACCATCGGCCACCTGCGCCCCCGCACCAACACCTACGGAGCCGTGTTCCGGGTGCGGAATGCCTGCGCGTGGGCGATCCACCAATTTTTCCAGGAGCGGGGCTTCCTCTGGGTACACACGCCGATCATCACCGCTAGCGACTGCGAAGGGGCGGGGGAAATGTTTGCCGTCACCAGTTTGAATTTGCAACAAATTCCCCAAACGCCCCAAGGTGCGGTGGACTACAGCCGCGATTTCTTTGGGCGACCTGCCTACCTCACCGTCAGCGGTCAGCTAGAGGCGGAAATCATGGCCATGGCGTTCAGTAACGTCTACACCTTTGGCCCCACCTTCCGCGCCGAAAACTCCAACACCTCCCGACATTTGGCAGAGTTTTGGATGATTGAGCCGGAAATGGCCTTCTGTGACCTAGAGGGCGACATGGATCTGGCGGAGGCATTCCTGAAGCACATCTTTAAGCATGTGATGGCCACTTGCCCGGAAGACATGGAGTTCTTCAATGCCCGGATTGACAATTCGGTGCTGGCGGTGGCAGATAACATCATTAACAACGAGTTCCAGCGGATTACCTACACGGAGGCGATCGCCCTGCTGCAAAACGCCGATCGCCAATTTGAGTACCCGGTCGAGTGGGGGCTGGATCTGCAATCGGAACACGAACGCTACCTGGCGGAAGACCTGTTCAAAAAGCCCACCATCGTCACCGACTACCCCACCCAAATCAAAGCCTTTTACATGCGCCTGAGTGAGGATGGCAAAACCGTGCGAGCCATGGACGTGCTGGCTCCCCGCGTCGGCGAAATCATCGGCGGCTCCCAACGGGAGGAACGGCTGGACGTGCTGGAGCAACGGATTCAAGCTCAGGGCTTAGATCTGGCTAATTACTGGTGGTATCTGGATTTGCGCCGTTATGGCACCGTCCCCCATGCCGGGTTTGGGTTGGGGTTTGAGCGGCTGGTGCAGTTCATCACAGGCATGACCAACATCCGCGATGTCAT